>JANYLG010000029.1 GCA_025363775.1 Acidobacteriota bacterium
TGACCGGGGCCGATGGCACCGCGCGCGTTCAGCTCGCCTACCCGGACGCGTTGACGACATGGCGGCTTACCGCGCGAGCGGTCACGGCCGACACGCTGGTCGGAGCGACCGTCGCGCGAACGATTGTAACCAAGGACCTCATCGTGCGCGTCGTGACGCCCCGGTTCCTGACCGAGGGCGACGAGGTGGTGGTCCCGACCATCGTGCACAACTACCTGCCAGCGGCGAAGACGGTCAGTATCGCGATGCAGGCCGATGGGGTCTCGATGGGCGCCGGGCAGCTGGCTCCCCAGCCTCAGCGCCTGGAGATTGCCCAGGCCGGCGAGGCGCGGAACGACTGGCGGTTCGTGGCGAACCGGGTCGGGACCGCAGCCTTCAAGGCGAGCGCCACGACCGACGCCGACAGCGACGCGGTAGAACTCTCGATTCCCGTCCTGCCCTTCGGCCTCGAGCGGACCGTCGGCGCGGCCGGCTCTCTCTCAGGCGAGGGGGAGGGAATGGCCGAACTCGCCATCCCGCCATCCGCCAATCCCGCCGCGCGAACCATTCGCGTGTCACTGGCCCCGTCGCTGGCAGGCCCGCTCCTCGGCGCGCTCGACTTCCTCACGTCCTATCCTTACGGCTGCACCGAGCAGACGCTCTCGAGCTTCCTTCCGAACCTGATGGTGACGCGCGCGATGGAACAGTTGAAGATCGCGCCCACCGAGCGCCTCCAGGCGCTCGACCGGCAGGTCTCCGAAGGCCTGCGTCGCCTCTACGACTTCCAGCACGACGATGGCGGGTGGGGCTGGTGGAAGACGGACGAGAATACCCCGTTCATGACCGCCTACGCGGTCTACGGACTCGTCGAAGCGCAGCGGGCGGGCTACAAGGTCGATGGGTGGCGGCTGCGAAACGGGACGCGAGCGCTCAGAAAGCTGTTTGCGGAATATCCGCGGGCGGTCCCGGATCTCAAGGCGTACATGGCCTACGTCCTGACCGAGGCGCGGGCGGCCGCAGCGCAGAACGGCGCCTCCGAGGGCCGAGAGGAGACCGGCAAGCAGGCCGTGGAACAGGCGTGGCTCAGGCGAGAGGGGATGACGGCCTATGGCCAGGCGCTGCTCCTTGTGTCGCTCGACCTGCTGAAGGACCGGCGCGGCGACGAGTTGGCCAGGACGCTGGCCGGCACGGCGCAGAAGAAGGGCAACCTGGTCTGGTGGAGCGTGCCGACGGATCCGCTCCTCGATGACTACGGTGACACGAGCGTCGAAGCGACGGCGTTCGTCGTCAAGGCGATGTCGGCGCGCGATCCCGGGAGCCCTCTCCTCGAACCGGCCGTCCGCTGGCTGCTGCTCAACCGCAACTACGGGGCGTGGTGGTCGAGCACCAAGCAGACGGCAATGGCGCTCTACGGTCTTCTCGACTACATGCGGGCGCGCCGCGAGGGCGCGTCGGACTCGAGCGTCGAGGTGCTGGTGAACGGGGTCTCAATTGCCACGCGCGCGTTCACGACCGCCTCGCTCACCGCACCCGACCCGATCGTGGTCACCGCGCCAGCCGCCAGCGGAAAGAACACCGTGGTGATTCGCAAGAAGGGGGGCGGCAGCCTCTACTGGTCTGCCGCGGCCAGGTACTACGACACAGCCGGCCCGTTCGAGCGAACCGGGTCGAGGACGCTTGCACTGGTGAGAAAGTACTACTCGCTCACGCCGGTGCGCGTGCAGAACCGAATTGTCTACCGGGAGACACCGTTCAACGGGACCGCCACGCCGGGCGACCTGTTGCTGGTGCGCGTGGACGCGGCCGGTTCCCCGGACTGGCGCTACCTCGTCATCGAGGACCCGCTGCCGGCCGGCGTGGAAGCCGTTCAGCAGCGCAACCTCTACGAGCTCGAGCAGCGGACCGAATTCTGGGACGGCAGCCGGCGTGAGTACCGGGACGACCGGGTCGTCTTCTTCCAGGAATCGTTCACCGCCGGGCACTATCAGTTCACCTATCTTCTGAAGGTCACGACACCGGGGGTCTTCCGGGCGATGCCCGCGCAGATCTCGGCGATGTACGTGCCCGGCGCCACCGCCTCCAGTGAACCTCAAACCTTGACCGTCGGGGCGGACCCGCGGTTGGCCGGAACACGCAAATGATCTCACGTATGTTTGCCATCACCGCGTGGCTGGCCGCCGGGCACGCGGTGCTCGTCGGACTCTTCTGGTTGTTGCTGGCGATCCCAGAGTCGAACGTCGCGATGCTGGTGGCCTCGGCGCTGATCGCGGTGCTCATGATCGTGCTGTTCGGATGGGTCGAGGGCCTCGGGTTGATCGCCTGGAGCGCCCAGACACCGGCCCGGCAGTTGCCGCAGCGAGCCATCCCGGCCATCCCCGCCGTGCTGCTGGGCACGGCGCTGTTCGTCGTGACGTGGTATCTCACCGAGCAGGCGGGAACCTGGTGGAGTGTACGCCAGGGCGAGACCGACGCCTGGTTGATGCTGCGCTTCGGCTGGACGAACACCGGAAGGCTGCACGTCGGCGTCGGCTGGCTCCTGGCGTTCGTGCGCTACGGCCTCGGGATCACGCTCTCGGTCGCCCTCGCAGCGTCCGTGATCGAGGGCGGCTTCGGCCGGGTCGTCGGCGCCGGGTGGATTCGCAAAGGCCTGTCGCCCCGACGCCTGCTGCTGACAACGGGCCTGCTGCTCGCATTTGCCTGGCTGCCGTGGCGTGGCGTCAGCTGGCGGCCGACCTGGCTGTCGCCGAACTGGCAGGAGTTGGTGTTCGTCGGGCTGAAGCTCGGCGTGCTCTACCTGGGGGCCAACCTCGGCTGGTCGCTGGTCCTCGGCACGTCACGACAAGGTGTCTTCAACCGGACGTCGAAGACACCGGCCGTCAGTGGCAACCACGACTCTCTGTCTCCGGCGTCATAGACTTCGCCCGCAGCGGGCTGACGCAGCCGGACTCGTGAATTCGGAATTCAGAAGGCTGAAGGCAGAGGTGCGCCGGGTTGGGGCCTGCGCACGCGCGTCGCGCCGATTTGCCACGTGAACACGCCGCTGACTGATGCCCGGCCATCGCCACCGTCATCAGTGGCGTCGACTTCGTCCGGCCCCGCTGTCATGCTGGCGGAACGATCGGGCGGGCCCTGCCCACCAGGCGGGCAGCCGCATACGCGGCCATCACAGGCACCGCAAGTCCGGCGGCCCAGAACCAGAGCGGCGGCGGCATCATCAGGTTGTTGGCAATCCCGGCGAGTGCGACCAGCCCTCCGACCGCCAGAGCGTGGGCGGCAGGTGCCTGCCGGCCAATCCACGCGGCGATCCACGCGCCGATGAAGGCGCCGAGGGCCCACCCGGCGAGCACGACCAAGAAGGCACCGACGGGCGCTCCGGCGAACAGTTGTCTGATCGCGTCGCGATCGGTCATGCCCTCGGCGAGTTTGCCAAGCTCCGGATAGACGACGCGGCCGTTGACCGTCTCAATCAGCATGATCACGGCCGTGGCGGCGACGAACGACACGACGAGGGCGACGATGGTTCGGAACAGGGAGCGCATAGCAACTCTCTTTCCGGTGCGCCGGGACGGAGGGCCAACCCGATCCGGCTTCGGAGCGGGATTCGGCTCTCTCTCGTGTGAACCCGCCAAATGCAGGCATCTCTATGCTACCCCAGGTCGGCCCGGCTACCCCAGCTCGGCCCGAACGGCGGAGTCTTCAGGCCTGCAGGGTCCGGGACGTCGCCGTCAAGGTGCTGCCCCTGCACCTCTCCGAGAACGTCGAGGCCCGCGCCCGGTTCGAGGCTGAGGCGAGAGCGATCTCGGCGCCCATCTCGAGCTGGAATTTATCGGTCATCCTTTGACAGGTCTGTGCCCCCCGAGATTCGATAGGTGTTCTTGCCCGCGCGCTTGGCCTCGTACAAGGCCAGGTCCGCGCTCTTCATCAGCGTGTCCGCATCCTCGCCGTGAATGGGATAGAGTCCAACTCCTGCGCTGGTGGTCATGCTGACGGTATGGTCCTCGATGGCATAGGGTTGCGACACCGCCTCGATCACTTTCAATGCCACCGCGCCCGCATGATCGGTACCAGTGACGTGCCACAGCCCGATCATGAATTCGTCGCCGCCGAGACGCGCCACTGTATCCTCTTCGCGCACCCTTGCCACCAGGCGCCCTGCGAACTCTCCAACTCGACGTTCTTTTCCTGCAGCACCTGATCCAAGCGTTTGCGTTCGGTGACGTCGCGCGCAGCGGTGAACACGCCCTGCAGCCTCCTCTCCCGATCATAGAAGGTGGTGGCGTTGAAAGACACGACCGTTTCCTTCCCGTCCCACGCGCGCGCGGTCAGCTCGTAGTCGGTGACCTTCTTTTCGCTCAGCGCCAGCTTGATGCTCGCCTCGGCCCGCTCCGGATCGGTGAAGTAATTCTTGAACGGCGCGCCGATCAGCTCGTCACGCGTACAACCGGTGAGCGCCTCCATCTGCTTGTTGACGTCGGTGATGGTGCCGGATGGATCCGTGGTCATGATCGCGTCGATGTTGGACTCGATAAGAGAGCGGTTGTAGAACTGCTGCTCGCGCAGCCGCTGATCGAGCAGCTTCTGCTCTGCTTCGACCTGCTTGCGTGCCGTGTTGTCGGTGCCGATCAGCAGATAGCCGATGATGGCTTCCTGCTCGTCGCGCAGCGCCGTGACGGACACCACCGCCGGGAAACGGCTGCCGTCCTTGCGGATGTAGGTCAATTCGTAGATGTCTTCGATCCCGCGTGAGGCCTTGAACACCAAGGCCTCGAAGCCAGGCGTAATCGGCGTGGAGAGCTCGACGCTCAACGCTTTGGCGCGCGCGATTACCTCCTGCGGATCGGAAATGTCGGCCGGGGTGATCATGTTCATCACGTCGGCGGCCGTGTAGCCCAGCATGCGTTCCGCGCCGACGTTGAAAATCTGAATGACGCCGTTTGCGTCAGTAGCGATACTCGAGAAGTTGGCGCTATTGAAAATCGCACTCTGCAAGGCCCCCGCTTTGAGCAGCGCCTCTTCCGCCCGCTTGCGTGCCGTGTTGTCGGTGCCGATCAGCAGATAGCCGATGATGGCTTC
>JANYLG010000033.1 GCA_025363775.1 Acidobacteriota bacterium
GACCAGGGTTCGGGAGCCGAGATTCTGGATTCAGGGGCCGGAGGCCAGGGGGACCTGGCGTCTGGCCCTTTGCGTCTCGGCCCTGACTCCTGACTCAACTCCAGCTGATATAATTCAAAGATCCAATGGATCCGCGGTACATTCGCAACTTCTCCGTCATCGCGCACATCGACCACGGCAAGTCCACGCTCGCGGACCGCTTCCTCGAGCTGACGGGCGCCGTGCAGTCGCGGGACATGGAGGCCCAGTTGCTCGACAGCATGGACCTCGAGAAGGAACGCGGCATCACGATCAAGGCGCACCCCGTCCGGCTCACCTACCTGGCCGATGACGGCAACAAGTACGTGCTGAACCTGATCGACACGCCCGGCCACGTGGATTTCTCGTACGAGGTGACTCGCTCGCTGGCCGCATGCGAGGGCGCGGTGCTGCTGGTTGACGCCGCGCAGGGCGTCGAGGCCCAGACGCTGGCCAACGCCTACCTGGCCGTTGACGACGGCCTCGAGATCGTGCCGGTCATCAACAAGATCGATCTCCCGGGCGCCCAGCCCGAGGAAACGCGACGCCAGATCGAGGACATCATCGGGCTCGACGGAAGCCAGGCCATCCTGGCGAGCGCCAAGGTGGGCACCGGCACCAGGGAGGTCCTCGAGGCGATCGTGCACCGCCTGCCGCCCCCTGCCGGAACCGCCGCCGCCCCGCTGAAGGCGTTGATCTTCGATTCCTGGTACGACGCCTACCGGGGCGTCGTCATCGTCATCCGCGTGATCGACGGCGTCATCCGCAAGGGCATGCAGGTCAAGTTCATGGCCGCCGGCCAGGAATACCAGATCGAGGAAGTCGGCGCGTTCACGCCAAAGGCCACACCCCTCGAGGAACTCGCCGTGGGCGAGGTGGGGTTCATTACCGCCGGCATCAAGAAGGTGGCGGACGCCAAGCTCGGCGACACCATCACCGAGACCGCCCGGCCAACCTCCGATCCGTTTCCGGGTTTCAAGGAGCTCAAGCCGATGGTCTTCGCCGGGCTCTACCCGGTTGAGGGGCACGAGTATGCCGAACTGCGCGACGCGCTCGAGAAGCTGCGGCTGAACGACGCATCGTTCTTCTACGAGCCGGAAACCTCGGTCGCCCTCGGCTTCGGGTTCCGCTGCGGCTTTCTCGGCCTGCTGCACATGGAGATCGTGCAGGAGCGCCTCGAGCGCGAGTTCAACCAGGACCTGGTCACCACCGCGCCGAGCGTGTTGTACCGGGTGACGACGACCGACGGCGAAGTCCGCGAGGTGGACAGCCCCGCGAAGCTGCCGGACGCGGGCCGCATTCAGAAGCTCGAGGAGCCGGTCATCACGGCGATGATCCTGACGCCGGCCGAGCACGTCGGCGGGATTCTGACGCTGTGCCAGAACAAGCGCGGGGTCCAGAAGACCCTCGAGTACCTCGCCAGCAACCGCGTGCTCATCACCTACGAGCTGCCTTTCAACGAGGTCGTGCTCGATTTCTACGACCGGCTGAAGACGATCTCGCGCGGCTATGCGTCGCTCGACTATCACGTCACGGGGTACTGGGAATCGCCGCTGGTGAAACTCGATATCCTGGTGAACGGCGACCCGGTGGACGCCCTGTCCGTCATCGTCCACAGGGACTCCTCGTACCAGCGCGGTCGCGCGCTGGCGAGCCGGATGCGCAGCCTGATCCCGAGGCAGATGTTCGAGGTGGCGATCCAGGCGGCGATCGGCAGCCGGATTATTGCCCGCGAGTCGGTGAAGGCGCTGCGGAAGAACGTGCTGGCCAAGTGCTACGGCGGCGACATCACGCGCAAGCGGAAGCTGCTCGAGAAACAAAAGGAAGGCAAGCGCCGGATGAAGCGCGTGGGGAAGGTTGAGATTCCCCAGGAAGCGTTTCTCGCCGTGCTCAAGATGGATGGGGACGAGTAGAAGGGACCTGCTGTGAAGAATCAAACGAAGGCTGCCCAAAAACCCGCGCCGGCTGCGCCTCAGCCCTTCCGGAAATCGACCGCCCGCGAGTACTTCGAGTCGATCGTCATCGCCGTCATCCTGGCGCTCTTCATCCGGACGTTCGTCGTCCAGGCCTTCAAGATCCCCACCGGGTCGATGGAGAACAACCTGCTCATCGGCGATCACCTGCTGGTGAACAAGTTCGTCTTCGGGCCGGCCAACAGCTTGATCGAACGCGCGCTGCTTCCCGAGCGCGCGATCCGGCGCGGGGAGATCATCGTCTTCAAGTACCCCGAAGATCGGGAGCGCGATTTCATCAAGCGGGTGATCGGCCTGCCGGGCGAGACGCTCGAGGTGAAGGACAAGCGCGTCTACATCAACGGCAAGAAGATCGATGAGCCCTACGTGCACTTCCTCGAGCCGCCCCAGGGCACGTCGTCCTACTCCGAGATCACCTCCTACGACCTGCGCGAGCGCTACGGCCCGATTTCCATCCCCGCCGACAAGTACTTCGTGATGGGGGACAACCGCGACAATTCGCAGGACAGCCGCTACTGGGGGCTGTTGCCGCGCGAGGACGTCAAGGGACGCGCCGTGATGATCTACTGGTCCTACGAGTCGGAGACCGAGGACTACCAGCAGACCGGGATCGGCGCGATCGTGAAGGACCTGTTCACCGTGGTCACCCAGTTCTTCTCTCGCACGCGCTGGTCGCGGATGTTCCACCTCATCCGGTGACCGCAGCGTCCGACGACCGCCGTGCCCGGTCCCCAACGTCGAAGGCCTCGCGCCTCAGGGGCTACACGGAAACGGCCGGTCGGCCGAAACATCTTCTAACGCCCCCGGTCTGTCCATTGGCCGACAACCTCGATCTCTTTTCCCCGACGTCGAAGGCGTCGCGCGGACGGGACTATGGTCAAGACGCTGATCAAGATTGTCATTGCGCTGGTTGTGCTCCACGGCGCCTTCAGGATTGGAAGCGCCTACTGGAACTTCTACCGCTACGAGGACGCGCTCCAGCAGTTGGCCCAGTTCGGCGAGCGACGAACCGACCGGCAGTTGTGCGATGAGGCGATGGAAACGGCGGGGAACTTCGGCGTGCCGATCGCCGCCCCGGGGCTGAACATCCGGCGGGGAATCAACCCGGTGTTCAACTGCGAGGCCGGTGCAACCGCTCCGCAGGCCGGCGGCGTCGCGCAGGCGTCAGGGCAGATGACGATTGAAGGGGCCTACGTGGAACGCGTTCAGCTGTTCCCGGGCTTTTTCTATCCCTGGGAGTTCAAGCCGGGCATCAAGGTGTGGCTCAGGCCGTAACGGCTGGTCTGAAGGCCCGCTTTACACCACGACCCGGCCGTTCTTGACGACGCGCGTGATGGCTGGTGCGCCAACACGAATCAGGTCTACCGCTTCCCCGGCCACGATCACGGCGTCCATCAGCTTGCCGGGTTCGAGGCTGCCCAGGTCCCCGTCGCGCCCGAGGGAGTACGCGGCGTTGATGGTCGCCCCGACGAGCGCTTCCTCGAGCGTCATTCCCATCCCGAAGCAGGCGAGCGTGATGACGAACGGCATCGACGGCGTGAAGCCGCCGCCGGGGTTGAGGTCGGTGGCGAGCGCGACCGCAACGCCGCGCTCGATCAGCATCCGTGCGGGCGCAAACCGCCCGAGCTTCAGGTAGAACGCCGCGGCGGGGAGCAGCGTGGCGACCACGCCGGCCTCCGCCATGCGATCGGCGGACGTCGGCTGCACGAACAGCAGGTGATCGGCGGACCTGGCGCCGACATCGGCAGCCACATCGGAACCGCCGCTGGCCGCCAGTTCGTCGGCGTGAATGCGCGGGCGCAAGCCGGCTCTGGCGCCGGCCTCCAGGATCGCCCGCGATTCGCCCGGCGTATACACGCCGATTTCGCAGAACACGTCGCACCAGGCGGCCAGGCTCTCGCCCGCGACGGCCGGGATCATCTCCCCGGTGAGCAGGTCGAGATACGCCTGGCGGCGATCGCGGTACTCGCGCGGGATCTCGTGGGCGCCGAGAAACGTTGCGATCAGCTCGATGGGCTGCGACTCGGCGAGACGTCGAATCGCCCGCAGCATCTTCAGTTCCGCCGCCGTCTCCAACCCGTACCCGCTCTTGGCTTCCGCCGTCGTCGTGCCGCAGCGCAGCATCTCGGCCAGGCGCGGCCGCGCGGACTCGATCAGCTCTTCTTCGGTGGCCTCTCTGGTCGCCCGAACCGTGCTGAGGATGCCCCCGCCCTCGGCCGCGATCTCGGCGTAGGTCGCCCCGGCCAGGCGGCGCCGCAGTTCTTCACGCCGGTCGCCCGCATAGATCACGTGCGTGTGCGGATCGACGAAGCCGGGGACGACCGTGCCGCCGCCGGCATCGACAATCACGGCGTCGGCTGTCGCCTGCACGCTTCCCTGGAACGCGGTCTCGGACCCGGTGAAGACAATGCGGCCGGCGCGCGAGGCAACAACGCCGTCGGAAATGGAGGAGGCGACGCGCTGGGCGGCACCGCGGCGCGGTGCCGGCCCGGCGCAGGTGAGAACCTGCCTGGCGTGGCGGATGACGAAATCGGCGGTGACCACGGGTCGATGGGAGTGTGGGCTACTTCTGTCCCTCGGCCGCCGCGTCGAGCGCGTGCATCACGGTGCTGGCGGGCGAGCCGCCCACCGCATGGGCCTGTGCCTGCGAAACCTGCACGGGGGGCTCCAGCGCGACCTGGCGAGGGCGGTGATAGAGGATCTTGTCCTCGCGGTCCTTCTGATCCTGCTCGTGCACGAATTCCAGCGCGTTGCGGAGGGTGGCAATCGTGGCCTGCACCGTCGTTTCGACGTCGCGACGCTTGAGCTTGAGGCCGTCGATCTCGCGCTGGATCTCCGCGAGCCGTCCCTGCGTCTGCTGGAAGATCAACTCGGCTCGCGACTCGGCTTCCTCGACGACGCGGCGTGACTCCAACTCGGCGTGCTCGCGGATTTCGTCGGCGAGCCGCTGGGCGGTGAGCAGCGTGTTGCGGAGGTTGCGCTCGTGTTCACGGTGCTCCGCGACGACTGCCTCGAGCCTCAACAGTTCCTGGTGCAGACGATCCGACTCGCGCAGCGCCTGCTCGTAGTCATCGGCCACCTCGTTCAGCAGTGCGTCCACCTCGTTGCGATCGTAGCCGCGCATCGTGACTCGCAGTTTGGCCTGCCGCAGGTCGAGTGGGGTGACTTTCATGAACCTGTCTCCTCTGACACGTGAACGGAAGGGATTCCGGCTTCCAGCGAATGTGTGCCGGCATTCTACGTTTCGGCCGATCGTCCCCCGGGCTGCAGGGCCCTTCGGCTCGCGGTGCTCGCTCAGGGCAGGCGCGTTCCGAAGATCGCGGTGCCGACCCGGACCAGGGTCGCGCCTTCCTCGATCGCCACCTCGAAGTCGTGGCTCATGCCCATGGAGAGTTCGCGAAGCATCCCCGCCGGCGCGGCCTCGTCGCTCAGGCGGTCGCGGAGTTCGCGTAACTGCCTGAAATAGGGCCGAACTTCCTCCGGATCCTCGAGGTAGGGCGGCAGCAGCATCAGCCCGGCCAGCCGGACCGCGCGGCTCCGCGTGGCCCGCTCCACGACCGCGCGCACCAGATCCAGCGTCGCCCCGTGCTTGGTGGGTTCGGCCGCCAGGTCAACCTGGACGAGGACTTCCGGGGACGTGCCTGCGTCGGCGGCCGCGCGGTCCACCGCCTCGAGCAGATCGAGGCGGTCGATCGAGTGGACGCACGCGAACGAGACCGCGGCTTTCCTGGCCTTGTTCGACTGCAGGTGCCCGATCAGGTGCCAGCGCACGTCGAGGTCCTGCGCCGACGCGATCTTCTGGACCGCCTCCTGCACCCGGTTCTCGCCGAAGTCCCGTTGCCCCGCCGCCGCCGCGGCCCGCACGTGTTCGATCGGGTACGTCTTGGAGACGGCCACGAGGCGCACGTCGTCGGCCTCACGGCCGGCGCGCAGTGCGGCACGCGCCATCCGGTCGCGCACGTCGGCAAGGCGAACGGCGAGAGCGGCTTCGAGTGTCACGGGCAGAGAAAGGAAAAGGCCGCCGGTTGCGACCGACAACCGGCGACCTCGACACTGACGAGGATCCTGATGACTGACCAGTTGACCCTCATTCTCTGGCCACTGGCCCTCCCTCCCGAATCCCTCGTTACTTCTTGAGCTGCAACAGCATGGCCTTCACCTGGGCCGCGTACTGGCCATCGGGCGCGAGCTGGATGTACGACTCGAACTCGGCCACCGCCTCGGGCAGCTTGCCGAGGTTGATCTGGCACATCGCTAGCTGGTAGTGCGAGTTGGCGTGCTTCGGGTCTGCCTTGAGTGCCTCCTCGAACGCCTTCTTCGCGTCTTCGGCCTTGCCGGCGTTCCACGCGATCACGCCCTGGTTGTAGAGCGCGTCCACGCCGCCGCCACCACCCGCCGATCCGCTCGCAGTCGCCAGGGCCGCGGCCTTCTGGCTGGCCGCCTGCGCGTCATCGAATCTCTTCTGGGCGTTGTAGATGGTCGCCAAGCCGTTGTAGGCCTCGACGTAGTCGGCCTTCAGCTCGATGGCTTTCTTGAACGCTTCCTCGGCCTTGTCATACTCCTTCTTCTGGGCGTAGGCGTAGCCGATGTTGTAGTAGCAGTCGAAGCAGGTCGGCATCACGGTCGCCGCCTCGGTGAACTTCGCCAGCGCCCCGTCGCGGGACACGCGCGCCGCCTCGAGGTCGCCGGCCAAGGCGGCTTGGTCGGCGGTCCGGCTCGCGGCCACGCCCTCGTCGAACAACTTCTTGATCGCGACCACCTTGGCGGCGTCTTCCTTGGTCGGCCCGGACGAGCCAGGCGCGAGCTGGAAGTTGACCTCGGCCGTATCGCCAAGCCTCACGCGACAGTCGTACGACTGGGCGCCGACCTTTTCCTTTTCGGCCGTCACCTTGTAGTTGCCGGGCGGCAGGCCAATCTGGGTGTACTCACCCTTCTTGTTCGTCTTGACCGTGTAGACGCGCGAGACGCCATCTTTGAATTCGATGGTGACCTTCGCAACCTCGATCGGCTGACCCTTGCCGTCGAAAACCTTACCCTTGACCATTCCGGTCGACTGAGCGGTCGCGGGCGACGTCATAGCAACGGCCACGAGCACTGCACAGGCCACGAGCAGCACGCGAGGGCCGGAAAGAACGGGAAGCATCACAATCCTCCGTCAGGTAGAGATGAAAAAATAGTACGGCGGTCGGCGGAACCGTCGAGTTCTAGTCTACACCGAAATCCCGCCGAAAGCGTAGCAAGCGGGAAAGACGCCTCGGGCAAGCGGCGCGGCCTAAATCCGGGCTGCTCAGCCGGTTGGAGACGGTCAGCGCGCGAAGAAACGGACGATATCGTCGAGCCGGGAGACAACTGGCGCCGGAGGGAGCGCGTCGAGGAAACGCGCGCCGTAACCTTTCGACCGGATCCGCGGATCGAGCACCGCCAGGACCCCGCGATCGCGGCGATGACGGATCAGTCGGCCGAGGCCCTGCTCGAGCGTCAGGATGGCGAGCGGGAGCTGGTACCGCTCGAACGCGTTCTCGCCGCGGGCAGTGATCGCATCGATCCTCGCCGCGGTAATGGGCTCGGTGGGGGACGCAAACGGCAGCTTGTCCACGATGACGCAGCTCAGCGCTTCGCCGACGACGTCCACGCCCTGCCAGAAGCTCGACGTCGCGAGCAGCACCGCGTTGCCGAGCGACCGGAACTGCGTCAACAGGACCGAGCGGGGCGCGCTGCCCTGGACGAGCACCGGGTAATCGAGCGCCGACGCGAGCTGACGCTCGACCTCGCGCAGCACCGAGTAGCTGGTGAAGAGCACGAACGCACGCCCCTCGGTTCGCTTCAGGATCTCCAGGATCTCGCGGCTGGCGGCTTTCGGGAACAGCGGCGACCGCGGGTCGGGCATCGCGGGCGGCAGGTAGAGGATCGCCTGCTCCGAGTACCTGAACTCAGACGGCAGCCTCACCTCTCTGGCTTCACGTACCCCGAGGCGGCTGCGCACGTACTCGAACGACCCGGCGACGCTGAGGGTCGCGGAAGTGAGAACCGTAGCCTGCATCCGGTCGAGCAGGAGTTCGCGCACCATGGTCGAGACATCGATCGGCGACGCTCGAAGAAAGACGCCGCGCCCGCGGGCCTCGAGGTAGTAGACGTAGTCCGGGTCGCCGGCACGCAGCAGGAATCGCAGTTCGTCGCGCATCTCTCCGGCGCGTCGTCCTACCGCGGCCACGTCTTCGCCCGGGTCCCTGGTGAGCGCCGCCACGCCCTGCAGCCCGTCGAGCGCCTCGATCAGCGCAACGCCCGCGGGTTGCACGCCACCGAGCAGGTCGGCGGTGACGCGCTGGCGATCGGGCGACGACGACCCGCCCTGCGAAACGTATCGCCCGCCGCCTGAGGACGCCAGCTCGCGCAACGCGTGGAAGAACAGCATGGTCCTGTCGCGCACGCGGTCGCTGGCACGCCGCATCTCGACCGGGTCGTCCTTGTACGCCCCGCTCGCGACCACCCGCTCGACGTCCCGCACCAGGTCCTCGACCCGGTAGGTGCTCACCGTCATCCCGAAGTACTGCGTCGCGACGTCCTCGAGTTGGTGCGCTTCGTCGATCACCGCCACGTGGCACTCGGGGATCACCTCGCCATAGGCGTTCTGCCTGACGGAAGCGTCCGCGCACAGCAGGTGGTGATTGACGATGACAATGTCCGACTCCGCGGCGCGCTGCCGCATGCGCGTGATGAAGCAGTCTTTGTAGCGCGGGCACTCCGTCCCGACGCAGTTCTCGGACGTGGCTGCCATCTCGGACCAGAACGACAGGTCCTCGGGCAGGTCCTCGAGTTCGGCCCGGTCGCCCGTGTCAGTCCGTTCCGCCCAATCGGCGATGGCCGCGACCGTTTCCGTGTCGGCGAACGCCATCGACATCGGGTTGTCGCGGAACAGATCGAACCGGTGGCGGCACAGGTAGTTGCCCCGGCCCTTCATGCAGGTGGCCTTGAAGGGCACGCCAAGCGCCTCCTGCAGGACCGGCAGGTCCTTCGAGAAGATCTGTTCCTGAAGGGTTTTGGTCCCGGTCGAGACCAGGACGCGGCGGCCGCTCAGGATCGCGGGGACGAGGTAGGCGATCGTCTTGCCGGTGCCCGTTCCAGCTTCGGCCAGCAGGACGTGGCCGTCTTCGATGGCGTCGGCGACGGCGGCGGCCATCGCCCGCTGGCCAGGACGCGACTCGAACTCGGGCACCGCCCGGGCCAGCGCGCCGTCTTCGGCAAACACGCGGTCCACGATCGCGGACAGGCTGCGGGCCGCCGGAACCGACTTACCGTGGGACATCCGCGTGCGAACCCTGAAGCGCCATGATCTTGTCCACGCGCCGCTGGTGGCGGCCGCCGGCGAACGGCGTCTCGAGGAAGAGGCGCACGATTGCCATGGCGAGGTCCGGGGGCGTCAGCCGGGCGCCGAGCGTGAGCACGTTGGCGTCGTTGTGCTCGCGGCAGAGCCGGGCCGATTCGAGGTCGCCGGCCGCTGCGGCGCGAATGCCGTCCACCTTGTTGGCGGCCATGGCCATCCCGATCCCGGTTCCGCAGATGAGGATGCCGCGGTCGCACGCGCCCGAGACGACCAGCCGGGCCACCGCCTCGGCGTAGTCGGGATAGTCCACCGACACGTCCCCGTTGGTTCCCACATCGTCAAGGGCGATGCCCGCCTCGATCAACCCTGCCACGAGCGTGTCCTTCAGCAGGTAGCCTGCGTGATCGGATCCGATGGCAACGCGCACGAGAGAATTGTACCCGCGATCGCGGGAATTTGCGACCGCGCGCGCTGCACGATCTTCAACCACAAAGGTCACAGAGAAACACGGAGCCTCCCACCGTGGTCCAGGCAGCGACGCCACCCGCGGCGAGTGGACGTGCTGACAGCCGTGACACCCCTTTGAGCTTACGGCCGTGACACGTCTTTGAGCTTGGCGATCGCCGTGCCCTCCGTGGTCGGAATTCATGGCGGCGTCCAGGGAGGCTTCGCGGTAAGCTAACGCCATGCAGCCATCAGTCGCCGTGTCGGGCCGTGCGGAGGAGCGAATCCAGGCGGGCCATCTCTGGATCTACCAGAGTGACGTGCTCGATGTGGAGGCAGATCCTGGCGACACGGTGACCGTGCTGGGGGCCCGAGGCCGCGCAATCGGCCAAGCGCTCTACAGCGACCGGTCGCAGATTACGCTGCGCCTGCTGTCGCACGGCGCGGAGCCGGCGGATGCGGCTCTCTGGCGTCGCCGCCTCGTCAGCGCGATCGGGTTCCGCGAGACACTGAAGATCGATGCGTCCGCCTGCCGCCTGGTTCATGCCGAGGGCGACCTGCTTCCCTCTCTGATCGTCGATCGCTACGGCGACTACCTCGTGCTGCAGTCGTTGTCACAGGGGGTCGAGCGGTTGCTGCCGACGATCACCGGGCTGCTGGTGGAGTTGCTGGCCCCGCGCGGCATCCTCGCGCGTAACGACGTAAAAGTGCGGGCGCTCGAGGGGCTCGATCAGCGCGTCGAGGTGCTGCACGGCGAGGTGCCCGCCTCGATCACCGTCCGCGAGGGGCCGATCGAGTACGACGTGGACCCGTGGAAAGGGCAGAAGACCGGCCTGTTCCTTGACCAGCGCGAGAACCGCGTGGCGGCCGCCCAGTACGCGCGCGGCCGGGTGCTCGACTGCTTCAGCTACAACGGCGGCTTCGCCATGCGGCTGGCCTCGTCGTGCGACGAGGTGACGGCCATCGACATCTCGGCCGACGCCGTGGCGCGCATCGCCGCAAACGCGGCGCGCAATCGCCTGCCGCAGATCCAGGTGCGCGAGGCAAACGTGTTCGACGAGTTGCGGCGACTGGAACGCGAAGCGGGCCGCTTCGATACAATCGTCCTGGATCCGCCCGCATTTGCCAAGAACAAGGCGTCGGTGCCGAAGGCGCTGTCCGGCTATCGCGATATCAACCTGCGGGCGCTCCGCCTGCTGAAGCCAGGCGGGTTCCTCGTCACCTGCAGTTGTTCCTACAACGTGGACGAGGCGACGTTCGCTCAGGTGATCCGCGAAGCGGCCACCGACGCGCTCGTGCACGTGGACGTGGTGGAAAAACGCATGCAGGCGCGCGATCACCCCGTGCTGCTGGGCGTCCCCGAGAGCTACTACCTCAAGTGCTTCATCCTGCGCCGGCTCAGCTGACTGGCCCTCTTGCGACTGGCGGCTTGCGACCTGCGGCCATGCCGCGCCGTGCCACCCGGGGAATGGACATGAAAGGCCACCTCGTCTGTTCCCGGAAATTCGCAATCCCAGCCGGAATTCTGAGTTGTTCGCCGAACGTGTGCGCGCTATCCTGAACTGGGCTTCCCACAGAGAGCGTCGCGCTTCATGGCCGCGCCTGACCGCGTCGGCCGAAGGGCGAGGTGTGCATCTCGCCCTTCCACGACCCAGTCCTCGGATCCGCGACACGCACACACGAGAGGAGCACACAATGTTGGATCAGGAAAAGGTCGACGAGTTCAAGCTGACGATTCGCGGCGACGTCGTCGGGCCTGCCGACGCGCAGTTCGACTCGGCACGAAGGGTCTACAACGCGATGATTGACCGACGTCCCGCGCTGATTGCGCGGTGCGCCGACGTTGGCGACGTGAGACAGGCGGTTCGCTTCGGTCGGGAGCAGAATCTGCTCGTGGCCATTAGAGGAGGAGGCCACAACGGCGGCGGGCTTGGCACCTGCGACGACGGGCTCGTGGTCGACCTGTCAAAGATGAAAGGTGTACGTGTGGACCCCGAGGCCCGGACGGTGCGCGTGGACGGGGGGTGCACCTGGGGCGACGTAGACCATGCGACCCACGCCTTCGGCATGGCCACGCCGTCCGGGATTATCTCGACAACCGGCGTCGGCGGGCTCACGCTCGGCGGCGGCATCGGCCACCTCACGCGCACGTGCGGCCTGACCATCGATAATCTGCTGGAGGCGGACATGGTTCTGGCCGACGGCCGGTTTCTCACGGTCGGGCCCGACAGGAACGAGGATCTCTACTGGGCCATCCGCGGAGGCGGGGGCAACTTCGGGATCGTCACGTCGTTCCTGTTCAAACTGCATCCGGTGGACATGGTGAGCGCGGGACCGATGCTGTGGCCGCTCGAGCAGGCCACCGAGGTGATGCAGTTCTACCGGGAGTTCATCGTGAATGCCGAGGAGGACCTGAACGGGTTCTTTGCCATGCTGACGGTGCCGCCGGCCGCTCCGTTTCCCCCGTCGCTGCACATGAAGAAGATGTGCGGCATCGTCTGGTGTCACGCGGGCCCGCCGGAGACCCTCGAGCATGCGTTCCGTCCGCTTCGGCGGTTCAGGCCTCCCGCCTTCGAGTTCGTGGGCCAGATGCCGCACCCGATGCTCCAGGGCCTGTTCGACGGCCTCTATCCGCCAGGCCTGCAGTGGTACTGGAAGGCGGACTTCGTGACCACGTTGAGCGACCAGGCGATAGCCGCGCACGTGGATCACGGATCCCGGCTGCCGACCATGCACTCGTCGATGCACCTGTACCCCGTCAACGGCGCCGCGCACCGGGTCGACCGGGGAGCGACGGCGTTCAGCTACAGGGACGCCAACTGGGCCGAGGTGATCGTCGGCGTCGATCCGAATCCCGCCAAAAAGGATTCGATCGTGTCGTGGGCCAGGAACTACTGGGACGCGACGCACCCGTTCGGCACGGGCGGGGCCTACGTGAACTTCATGATGGACGAGGGCCTCGAGCGGATCCGAGCGTCCTACCGCGAGAACTACGATCGGCTCGTGTCGATCAAGGCGAAGTACGATCCCACCAACTACTTCCGCGTGAACCAGAACGTTCTCCCGGCGGCGTCGCGCGCGGCCGGGGCCTGAGGAAGGTCGAGTCGAGTTTTGCGGGACATGAGGGCGCAGGGAGGCACCTCCCGGCGCCCCCATACGACCCACCAGCGTGTGACGCTGACGCCCCAGGAACGCGGTCCCGGTCATCATGACGCTGACGGTGAACTTCACGCGTCAGTAGCAGGGCAGCCGACAGCCGGCAGCAGGCAGTAGACACCCTAGGGGCGACCGGCCGGTCGCCCGCGGACAGTTGCCCGCTGTCTGCTATCTGTTTACTTCTTCAAGTACTCCTCGAACAGCCTCAGGATCCGCTTGTACTCGTCGGCCCAGCTGGTGTCCTCGGTGAAGCTGTGGTTTTCGACCGGGTACGGCGCCACGGACCAGGTCTCCTTCCGAAGCTCGATCAGCCGCTGCATCAGCCGCACCGTGTCCTGGTAGAACACGTTCGTGTCTACCATCCCGTGGAGGATGAGCAGTTGATTCTTCAGACCCTCGGCGAAGTAGATCGGTGAGCTGCGCTTGTAGGCCTCGAGGTTGGTCTGCGGGAGGCCGAGGATCGGCGCGGTGTAGCTGTGGTTGTAGTGCGCCCAGTCGGTGACGGGCCGCAGCGCGGCGCCGGCGACAAACACGTCGGGCGTTGTGAAGAGCGCCATCAGCGTGAGGAACCCGCCGTAGCTTCCGCCGTAGACGCCGATCCGCTTCGAATTCACCCTCTCGGTCGCCACCAGGAACTTCGCGCCGTCCACGGCGTCGTCGAGATCCTTGCCGCCCATGTGGTCGTAGATGCCCGTGCGCCAGTCGCGCCCGTAGCCCGAGCTGGCCCGGTAGTCAGGCGCGAGCACGACGTAGCCGCGCGCGGCCAGTAGGTGGTTGAACATGTGTTCGCGGTAGTAGTTCTGCGACCAGTACTTGTGCGCGAACTGCAGGTAGCCGGCACCATGCACGAACACCACCGCGGGACGCTTCGGGTCGCGCCTGGCGCCGATCATCTCGGGCGTGTAGAGCCTGGCGTAGACCATGCCGCCGTCACGCGCCTTGTAGGTGATGACCTTCGGCTCGATCCACTTGAACGCCATCCACTCGTCGGTCGGCGTCGTCGTCACCTTCCTGGCCGTGGCGCCCGTCGTGAACGGCATCACGAACAGTTCGGGCGGCCGGTTGATGGTCGAGTAGAGAAGCGCCAGCGTCTTCTCGTCAGGGGACACGGTCGCCTCGTTGCCGCCCATCATGGTGGTGACGCGGGTGAACGAACCGCCGTCCACCGGGACCGTGTAGAAGTGGTGCTCGCCCGGGTGAACCTCGCTCGCCGTGAAGTACACCTTCGTGCGGTCGTTCGACAATCGCGCGTTCGAAATCTCCCACTTCCCGGTTGTCAGCGCCTTGGGCGCCGGCATGGCGGCTGACACGTCGAGTGAATAGAGGTGCATCCAGCCGTCGCGTTCAGCGAGAAACAGGAAGCGCTTGTTGTCGGGAAGCCAGGTGACACCGCCGCCGCCGAACCCGCCACCACCGAACCCACCTCCGCCCGTGCCGGTCGAGACCACGCCTTCACGGATCCAGGCGTCGTCGTGCAGGTTGTCGATTGACGTGGCCTTGCCCGTAGCGGGATCGACGGTCACGAACCAGCGGTCGTGATTGTCCTGGGAGCGGACCGTCGCGACGCACCGGCCGCCGTCGTCCGGGCACTCCGGCAAGCTCCAGTCGACGATGCGCGGAACCGGCGTGTCGGTCGGCTTGGCGGTCTTCTCGTTGCCGGCGAACGCCGACGCGTCGGCCCAGAACGTCTTGGTCCGCTCGAGGTCGAGGATGGCGAGCAGGCGGCGCGACTGCGAGTCGCCGACGTTCGTCCGGCCGTTGACCATCTCTGGATATGCCGATTCGGTGACGTAGTTCGGCACGTCCTGGTTGCGGCCCGTCACTTCCGGCCGCTCGGTCACGGCGATGAAGACGTGGTTCTCGTCAGACGAGAGCAGCATGTCGGTCACCGACTGCCGGGGGCCCGGCTGGAAGCGGGCGATCGGCTCCGCGGCCGGACCGCCGGCTCCTTCCTGTCCGCCTCGGCCGCCGCGCTGGCCCCCGCCCAGCATCGCCAGGGCACCGCGGGCGCCCTGCTGCCGCAGCTGGGTCTCGTGCTCGAGGTGTTCGATCAACTTCAGTTCTTCCTGGCGCAGGATACGCTGCGATTCGGTCAGGCCCTGATCGCTGCCGCCGCTCCCGCGGGCGGCCTGTTCGCCCTGTGCCTGGGCACCACCGCCCTGGCCTCCACCGCGCTGTCCCGTCGCCGCGGCACGACCCATCGCCCCGCGCGCGCCGCCGTCCGATGCGACTGTCGCCACATCGGTCAGCTGCACTTCCGTCGGTGAGTTGGCCGACCCGTCGAGCGACAGCATGAACAGGTTCCCGTCACGCATGAACGTGACGGCGGTGTCTTTGCGCGCCCACCTCGGGTTCGATTCGATGCTCGCCGTCTTCATGAGCAGGCGCCGCGTGTTGGTGCCCAGGTCGTAGATGACGATGTTGCCGCCTTCGGCGGCGACCAGCTTTTTCCGGGTCCGATCGAGACGGCCGCTTGGCGTAGCGGAAATCTGCCGCACGTCCTCAGTGGTCAGCTGCTCGAGATCGGTGCCGTCACGACCGACCGAATAGGTGTTGGCGCGGTCTTCGTTGGGCTTCTGCCAGGAGAAGTAGATCTTCGACGAGTCCGGCGCCCACCGGACCGACGTTGGCGCGGATCCGATCAGCTTCTGACCGCGCATGATGTTGTCGATCGTCAGCGTGAACGGTGTCGGCTTGGCGGCCGCCGGCTTCCCAGGTGTCGCCTGCGCGGCCTTCGCCGGAGGCGTCGGCGGGGTTGTCGGTGTGGTCTGCGGTTGCTGGGCGCGAACCAGCCAGGTGCAGGTCGCGCACAGAGCAAGGACGATCAGGAATCGGCGCATGCGAGTACCTCGGAATGCAGCAGAGAACAAGGGCTTCTGGATTCTACCGTCAGGGTGTCACTTTCACCATGATCACGTCGTGTGGCGGGACGCTGGCGACGAAGGTGCCCTTGATCTTCCCCAGGTCCTTCTTCGCCCACAGATCGCGGACGGCGGGTTCGGCGTCGAACGAGAGACCGAGCTCCTGCCAGGACAGCGCGATCTGCGCAGCCGTCTCACCACGATTGAAGAGCACCACCGCCCAGGCGTCGCCTGTCAGCTTCTTCGCCCACACTTCGAGGTCGCCGTTCTTCCGCACGCGGCGTCCCTGCTGGAGCGGGTCCTGGTCGACCGCGATGACCTCCTTGTGGGTCAGGATGTCTCGAATCTCAGGCGTCATGCTGCGGATGTCGTTGCCGGCCATCAGTGGAGCCGACAGCAGGCACCACAGGCTGAAGTGCGCGCGATACTCGTGGATCGTCATGCCGCCGTTGCCGACTTCCAGCATGTCGGGATCGTTCCAGCCGCCGGGACCGGCGTACTTCTCGAGGCCGACCTGCTGATCGAGCAGGCGCGTGAAGCTCGCCCATCGGTCCTGGATGTCGCCGGTGGTCCGCCAGAGGTGCGCAATCCCTCGAGCCCATGTCCACGGCTGGTTGCGGCCCCACTCGCACATGCTGAACACGATCGGCCGGCCCGTCGCCTTCAACGCGTCCCGCATGGTCGGATAGGCGATCTTCGGATCGACGCCGTCGGTGTTGCACCAGTCGTACTTCAGGTAGTCCACGCCCCAGGCCGCGTACTGACGGGCGTCTTCGACCTCGTACCCGTTACTGCCCGGACGCCCCTCGCAGGTTTTCGAGCCCGCGTCGGAGTACACGCCGAACTCGAGACCCTTCGAGTGGACGTAGTCGGCCAGGGCCTTCATTCCTGAGGGAAACCGCTGCGCGTCCGGCACGATGGTCCCGCTCTTGTCGCGCGACACCTGCCAGCAGTCGTCGATGACGACGTATTGATAGCCGGCGTCCTTCATGCCGGACGAGACCATCGAGTCGGCGACCTCACGAATGAGCGTGTCGCTGACGTTGCAGCCGAACTTGTTCCAGCTGTTCCAGCCCATGGGCGGGCTTCCGGCGAGTTCCATCCAGGCCGGCTGGCTCTGACCGGAACTTGTGGCCCCAAGTGAGCATCCAACGAACAGGACGAGGAGCGTTCGACGGATGAATGCGTGTGTCACGGTAAGCCTCCTGCGCGCGGACTGTATCAGGGGCCGGCCCGGGGCTCAAGGCGGAAAGGCGGAGAGGCGCAGAGGCGCAGACGCGGAAAGGCGGAGAGGCGGAAGGGGGCAAGGCGCCAGGCGGGCGAAGTGGGGCCAGCCGGATCTCGTGGATTTTTCTCTTGACACGTGAGTTCAGCAGTACTAAGTTATT
>JANYLG010000078.1 GCA_025363775.1 Acidobacteriota bacterium
CGCCGTCATCACCGACACCAGCGCCACATCGTCGGCCAGCGCGTCGGCCAGCGCGCCGGGGTCCACGAGGCCGTCTCGATCGACGCGCAGGACCGTCACCACGCGGCCGCGCTTCGCCAGCGCCTTTGCGGTGTTGATGACCGCCTCGTGTTCGATGCCGCCGACCACGAGACGTGACCGGGTCAGTGCGGCGGCATCCAGGACGCCGCGGATCGCGAGATTGTCGGCCTCGGTTCCGCTGCCGGTGAAGATGATGTCGGCTGGCTCGGCGCCGATCAGGCGCGCCACCTCGGTCCGGGCGTCGTCCACAGCCGCCTTCGCCCGCTGGCCTTCGGCGTGGATGCTGGACGCGTTTCCGAAAGCCTCGCGGAGCGACCGCGTCATCCCGTCCACGACCTCGGGGGCGGGGGGGGTCGTGGCGTTGTGATCGAGATAGATTCGGGTGATCATGGGAGATTCCAGGGGACCGGCAGAAACGTGCTTCAACCGTCACGATCTCAGTCCTGAATGATCTGTCGTGATCATAGCATCCCGCGTCACGGTCAGAATGAAGAGGGCCCTTCCGGACGAGCCACTGTGGTTCCGGCTCGACCGGGTGAGAGGGCAGAAGATGTGTGGACAAGCCCAGATTCGGTTTCATATACTGGCGAGGCTTTCTCCGCCAGCCCTCGATCGGCTGCCGAGCCGGGCGGCCGTGGTATTTCATCAGGCAGGCTACCAGGACCGGGAAGTCGGAGGTTCATCATGTGGAAGCGTGACGAGAATGTGCGGCCAACGGCCGGGCGCGAGGCGCCGGTGCCCGCGTCGCAGACAGTGTCGCCCGCGGCACCGGTGTCGCGTGGGTCCGAATTGGAAGGCAGGCGTCAAATGGATGCGAAGGACGTCGTGAACATCGGCAAGTCGGTCGTCGTTAAGGGTGAGTTGATCGGGAGCGAGGACCTGACGATCGAAGGGCACGTGGAGGGCAAGATCGAGCTCAAGGATCACGTGCTGACCATCGGCCCGCACGGGCGCATCAAGGCCGAGGTGTTTGCCAAGGCTGTGATCGTGCTCGGCGAGGTCAGCGGGAACATCACCGCGAGCGAGAAGGTGGATATCCGCGACAGCGGAACAGTGGACGGGAACATCATCGCGCCGCGCGTGGCGATCGCCGAGGGCGCGCAGTTCCGCGGCAGCGTGGAGATGCAGCGGAAGCCGGAGGCGCCCAACGCGGCCGACGCCCAAAAGGCAGGGGCGCCCAAGGCGCCCGAGATCAAGCCGGCAGCGCCGACCGGCCCCGGGACCAAGTCGTAGCTCGCAGTCTGACCACAAGCCGATCGGCGGGCGGGGTGTCGGCCATGGAGCTGGCGCCCAGCCCGCCCCGCTCATTCCAGGTGAGGAATTCCCTTGTCCGGTGTTGGGAAAGTGACGGGGTTCCTGTCCCGTCTCGCCTCGCGACGCACGGCCGAGGAAGAGGCCGAGCCGGTTTCGACCCGTATCGAACCTGAGCTGGTGGTGCATTCCAAGGCGCTGAAGAAGTTCGTCGCGTCTCTTCGCATGCGCACGTCGCCGACGCTGCTCGATCTCGGGTGCGTGGTCGGGGCGAACATCGAGTACTTTGGCGAACAGCTCGGCTGCAGGATCTTCATCGGGGACATTTTCGCTGATCTCGATCGCTTCCAGCGCGACCAGAAGCTCCCGGAGTTGCCCGCGTTTCTCGAGACGCGCTTCCCGCAGGAACCAGAGAGCGTGGATGGGATTCTTTGCTGGGATCTGTTCGATTTTCTCGACAAGCCGTCGGCGGGCGTGGTGGCCGGGCACCTCATGCGGGTGCTGCGGCCCACCGGCGCGCTCTTCGGGTTCTTCGCGACGTCGCACCCGGCGGAAGCGCGGTTCACCAAGTTCATCGTGGCCGACGAGAGCCACCTGCGCCATCAACCGTATTCGACGCCCCGGATGCGGCAGGCCGTGATGCAGAACCGGGACATCATCAAGCTGTTCGATGGGCTGCGCGTGTCCGACTCGTTTCTGCTGCACACGCAGGTCAGGGAAATTCTGTTTCGGAGGCCTGATTACCTGTCGAAACCGTAACGGACCGGCACTGCCCATGCGCCCTGTTGTTGCACTGCTCACGGATTTAGGCCTGCTCGATCATTACGCGGGCACGATGAAGGGAGTGGTCCTTGGCATCTGTCCCGAGGCCACTCTTGTTGACATCTCGCACGACGTGCCTCCGCACGACGTCCTCACCGCGTCTCTCGAACTCGCCGCCTGCTACAGGTATTTCCCCGCCGGCACGATCTTCCTGGTGGTCGTGGATCCCGGCGTGGGCTCGGCGCGCCGGCCGCTGGCGGCCGAGGCGGGGGAGTACCGGTTCGTCGCTCCCGACAACGGCGTGCTGTCCGCGGTCTTCAAGGAAGCGCCGCCAAGGCGCGTCGTCGAACTGACCGAGCGCCGGTTCGCGCGCCCGACCGTGAGCCGCACGTTCGAGGGACGCGACCGCTTTGCGCCGGCAGCCGGGTGGCTCGCGAAGGGGACCGAACTCCGGGCGCTTGGCCGGAGCCTGACCGACTATCTGAGGCTCGAGATACCGGATCCCGCGGTGACCGAGAACGAGGTGTGCGGGGAAGTGCTCCGGGTCGATCGGTTCGGGAACCTGATCACCAATATCGACCGACGGTCGTACGACCGGCTTGGTCGTTTGGGCGAGGCGGCGCTGGAGGTGCGGGCGGGCGACCACCGCGTTGGGCGGCTGGTCAGCACGTACTCGGAGATCATGCCGGGAGAAGTCTGTGCCCTGTTTGGGAGCACCGACCACCTCGAAGTGGCGGCCAACAGCGCGAGCGCGGCGGAGACGCTGCGCCTCACACGCGGGGCGGTGGTGACGGTAAGCCGGACGGCCGAGTGAACGGATCGACGACGGGCGAGAGGGCAGCGATGAATTTCGACCTGAGCGAGGAACACCAGCTGCTCGAGCAGAGCGTGCGCGAGTGGGCCGCGCGCGAGGTGTCGCCGAAGATCCACGACCTGGACCGGCAGCACCGATTCGACCCTGCGATCCTGCCCCAGATGGCCGATCTCGGCCTGCTCGGCGTCTCGGTGCCCGCGGAGTATGGCGGGACCGGGACCGACTACATCAGCCTGGGCCTCGCCAGCGAGGAGCTCGAGTACGTCGATACCTCGCTGCGGGTGATCCTGTCGGTGCATGTCGGCCTCAACAGCCTGACCCTGCTCGTGTGGGGCAGCGAGTTCCAGAAGGAACACTACCTGCGGCCGCAGGCGCAGGGGCGGAAGATCGCGACGTTCGGCCTCACCGAGCCCGCGGCCGGCAGCGACGCGCGCGGGATCCAGACGGTGGCGGTCAAGAAGGGCGATCGCTACCTGCTCAGTGGCGAGAAGATGTGGATCTCGCTGGCCGACGTCGCCGATCACTTCCTCGTGTTTGCCTGGTCCGATCTCGAGAAGAAGAAGCGGCGCGATCCCTCGGGCATGACCGCGTTCATCGTGGAGCGCGCGTTCAAGGGGTTCACCAGCGGGACGCTCGGGGAGAAGTGGGGGATTCTGGCGGGGAACACCGGCTTCTTCACGATGAACGAGGTCGAGGTGCCAGACGAGAACGTGGTCGGGCGTCCGGGCGAAGGGTTCAAGATCGCGATGTTCGCGCTCGACCAGGGGCGATACACCGTGGCGGCCGGCGCCACGGGCCTGGTGCGCGCCTGCCGGGACGCGTCCGTGAAGTACGCGAAGGAGCGCACAGCGTTCGGCGTCGAGATCGGTCGGCACCAGCTGGTGAAAGAGATGATCGCGCAGATGGAGTCGGACTACCAGGCCGCCCGCCTGCTCTGGCTCCGCGCGGGCTGGTTGAAGAACCAGGGTCGCCGAAGCACGCGCGAGACGAGCCTCGCAAAGTGGTTCGCCACGGTCGCCTCCGAGCGCGCGGCGGGAGACGCCGTCCAGGTGCACGGGGCAAACGGCTTTTCCGACGAATATCCGGTGGGCCGGTTCTACCGCAACTGCAAGGGCGCGGTGATCTACGAGGGCACGCGGGAGATTCACAAGCTGATGCAGGCGGACTACCTGCTGGGCTACCGCGAGGACCGGCCGACACGGTGCGCGCTGCCTCCGTTCGACGCCTCCGTTGCCGGACGAGACTGACCGATGGATACCGACCTCTCTCTCGAGTTCCTCCGCGTCGTCGAACGCGCCGCGATTGCCTGCGCCCACACGATGGGGCAGGGCGACCGGCCCCTTGCCGACCAGGTGGCCGTCGAGTCGATGCGCCGGGACATGGACGCGCTGCCGATCGACGGCACGGTGGTCATCGGCGAGGGCGAGCGCGACCAAGCCCCTATGCTGTACATCGGGGAGCGTGTGGGGCAGGCGCACCTGCACCCCGGCGAGCACTGTCACTACCCGCAGATCGACATTGCCGTCGATCCCCTCGAAGGGACCAATCTCTGCGCGCTTGGTATGCCAGGTGCGATCTCGGTGCTGGCCGCGTCAGGGCCCGGAGGGCTGCTGCACGCGCCGGACCTGTTCATGGAGAAGTTGATCGTCGGGCCCAGGTCGAAGAACGTCGTGGACCTCGACGCGCCGGTGGGCGACAACCTGGCCGCCATCGCGAGGTGCCTCGATCGTCAGGTGGACGATCTTGTCGTCGTTGTGATGGACCGGCCCAGGCACGAGAAGTTGATTGACGACATCCGTCGGGCGGGCGCGCGCATCCGGCTCATCACCGACGGCGACCTGTCAGCGGGGATCGCGGCAGCCGTCCTGGGGAGTGGCGTGCACGCGGTCATGGGCATCGGTGGTGCGCCCGAAGGCGTGCTGACGGCGGCCGCGATGCGCTGCCTGAACGGGGAGATTCTCGGGCGGTTGGTGATGCGGAAGCCGGAAGACGAGCGCCGGTGCCACGAGATGGGCATCAGCGACGTCCGTCGTATCTACCGCGCCTCGGACCTTGCCTCGGGGCAGCACATCATCTTCGCGGCGACCGGCGTCACGGATAGTTCGCTGATGAAGGGCGTCCGGTTTTTCGGCGATGGGATCCGGACCAGCTCACTGGTCATGCAGACACGGCCGCACTTGATCCGGTTCATCGACAGCATCTACGTCAAGGACGGCCAGGACGTCAGGATTCAGTTCTGAGCCTCACCAGGCTCGTTGCCGGCAACTGCCCGTCGGTTGGTGATAGAGTGAACGCCGTGGAGAGGTTGACGGTCTCGCCTGCCAATCCCGACGCGCGCACGCTCGCCCATGCTGCCGACATCCTGGCGCGTGGCGGACTGGTGATCTTCCCGACGGACACGCTGTATGGCCTGGCTGCCGACCCCCGCAATGCTCGAGCCGTGGAACGCGTGTTTCGGGCGAAGGGGCGTTCCGCCCGCCAGGCCCTGCCACTGATTGCCGCCAGCCTCGCCCAGGTCGAGGCGGCTGCCACAAGCCTTTCGCCACTGACCCGTCGGCTGGCCGAGCGGTTCTGGCCCGGCCCGCTCACGCTGGTCGTTGACGCGGTGGCGTCGATCGTACCGGGTGTCCATGGAGGCACCGGGGCCGTGGCGATTCGTGTGCCGGACCACGCCGTTGCGCGCGGGTTGGCGTCGCAGTTGGCCTTTCCGATCGTCTCCACGAGTGCGAATCGTTCGGGGGAGGCGGCCACCTCGACGGTCGGGGCGGCGATGGATGTGCTGGACGGCCTGGTCGACCTGGTTCTCGATTGCGGACCGACCACCGGGGGAGAGCCGTCCACGGTTGTGGACGCGAGGACCGGCAGGCCGCAGCTGCTTCGGGCGGGCGCGGTGCCCTTTGCCAGCGTGCTGGAGGTGCTGTGAAGGCGGAACGTGCGGCGCTGGTGGGCCTCATTACCGGTCCGGTTCGGCGGACCGAGGCGGAGCGGTCGCTCGACGAGCTGGCCGGCCTGGCGACGGCGGCCGGCGCGAGCGTGGTGTTGCGCGTCCTCCAGGAACGCGATCGACCCGACGCGGGGACGTTCCTGGGGAGCGGCAAGATCGCCACGCTCGGCGTGGCCTGCGACGAGACCGACGTCGATCTCGTCGTCTTCGACAACGAGTTGACGCCGGCGCAACTACGGCAGATCGAATCGCGACTCTCGCAGAAGGTCATCGACCGTACCCAGCTGATCCTCGACATCTTTGCGGCGCGCGCGCGAACCCGCGAAGGCAAGCTGCAAGTGGAGCTGGCCCAGCTCAAGTACCTGATGCCGCGGCTGGTGGGTGGCAGCGATTGGCTGTCTCGACTTGGCGGTGGCATCGGCACGCGCGGGCCGGGTGAGACCAAGCTGGAAGCGGATCGACGGAGGATCCGGCAGCGCATCACCCACCTGAATGGACAGCTCGAGGATGTCCGGAAGCGGCGACTGCAACTGCGGGAGCGGCGACACAAGGCGTCCGTCCCGACCGTGGCGCTGGTTGGCTACACGAACGCCGGGAAGACCACGCTGTTCAACCTGCTGGCGGGAGAGCAGGCGCTGGTTTCCGACGCGCTGTTCGTCACGCTCGATCCGCTGGTACGTCGCGTGCGACTGGCCGACCGCCGGGAGCTGCTCGTGTCGGACACGGTTGGCTTCATCGACCGCCTGCCGCACACGCTGGTGGCCGCCTTCCGCGCGACGCTGGAGGAAGTGGTGGCAGCCGACCTCCTGCTCCACGTGATCGATGCCGGGACGCCGGGGATGGAGCACCGGGTGGCCGCGGTTCGCCGGACGCTCGACGCGGTGGGCGCGGGCGAGGTGCTGTCGGTCGACGTGTTCAACAAGTGCGACATGCTCGACACCGCGGAACGCGAGCGGTTGCAGCGCCGCGAGCCTGACGCGCTGTGCATCTCGGCGACCACGGGCTTTGGCCGAGCGGAGCTCGTCGACGCGATCACCGCGCGGCTCGGCCTCGACGTGCGCCGTATCGTCGTGAAGCTGAACCCGGGAATCGAGGCCGACCGACAGCGGATGGCCCAGATCTACCGGTTTGGCCGCGTGGAACAGCACACGGAGCACGATGACCAGGTGTGGATCGAGGCCGACGTCCCGCGGCGTCTCTGGAGCCGGCTCCAGCAAGGCGTAGAGGATTCGGATGAGTAGGCTCTGGGCTCACGCCGCCGTAGCAGCCGTCCTTGCGCTGCTGGTGGGCTGCGCGCCGGCCCTCGCGCCGGCCCCGGTCGTGACCGTCCCGCGATTCCCCGATTTCGTGTTTCCGTCTGCGCCCCCGTCTCTTGCCAGGGGCGACCTGTCGCTGTGTCAGCAGCGCGGGTGGCAGTTCCTCCAGGCGGGCGACATCCGTGGAGCGCGCCGCGAGTTCACTGCCGCGCTGAAAACGAATTCGGGTTTCTTTCCCGCGGAAGCGGGGCTCGCGTACGCCAGTCTTGCCGACCTGGACTACGGCGACGCGGTGAGTCGTTTCGACCGCGTGCTCCGGACGTCGGCTGGCTACGTGCCCGCGTTGGTGGGGAAAGGCGACGCGTTGGGGGGAGGCGGCCGGCTGGACGAGGCCATCAAGAGCTTCGAAGAAGCGCTGGCGGCCGATCCTTCGCTGGTTGATGTGCGCCGACGCCTCGATGTGCTCGCATTTCGACGCCAGCAGGAATGGCTGAAAGCCGCGCGCCAGGCCGCCGACGCAGGCCGGTACGACGAGGCGGCGGCCGGCTACGAACGCGCGATTGCGGGTTCGCCCGAGAGCGGTCTGCTGTACCGGGAACTGGCGGTGATCGAGCGAAAGCAGGGAAAGGACGACCAGGCCCTCGCACGCCTGCGCAAGGCGCTCTCGCTCGATTCATCGGACGCGCGATCGCTGCTGCAGATCGGGGAAATCCTCGAAGACCACGGTGACTTTGCCGCAGCCTCTGACGCCTACAGCAAATCGGGGGCGCTCGAGCCGGGCGAGGACGTCCGGGCGCGGCTCGCGAGAGTCCGGGGGCGCGCCGACCTCGCGCGTCTCCCGGGGGAATACCAGGCCATCGCGAACGCGCCCCAGGTGACCAGGGGAGATCTCGCGGCGCTCGTCGGTGTGCGGCTGGCGGCGTTGCTGCAGGGGGGGGCGAGACGGGACGGCGTGGTCGTGACCGACGTTCGGAACCATTGGGCGGCACCGTGGATCATGGCGGTGGTCCGCGCAGGAGTGATGGAAGCGTATCCGAACCACGCGTTCGCGCCGCGGGGAATTGTCCGGCGTCTCGACCTGGCACAGGCCGCCGGCCGGGTGCTGGGCCTGATTGCCGCCCGCCGTCCCGCGCTCGCCCGGCAGTGGCAGGCCGCGAGGCCGCGGATCGCCGATCTCCCGGAGGGCCACCTGGGGTACCCGGCCGCAGCCATGGTGGTCGCGGCAGATGTCATGTCCCTGCTGGAGGGCGGGTCGTTCAAACCCGCCCGTTTTGTCGGCGGGAGCGAGGCGCTCGACGTCGTCAACCGCCTCGAGGTGCTTGCCCGATGAACAGACTGACCGTCGCCAATCAGCTCACCCTGTTGCGGATGCTCCTCATCCCGCTGTTCGTCATCCTCATCGTCTACGGGCGGCCGGGATGGGCCCTCGTGACGTTCGGGGTTGCCGGGCTCACCGACGGGCTGGACGGCCTGATTGCGAGGCGTGCGGGGCAGAAGACCAGCCTTGGAGCATGGCTCGACCCGATGGCCGACAAGCTCCTGCTGGTTACGACGTTCATCGTGCTCACCGTGCCCGGCACGGATCTCGTCAACCGCTTCCCGCTGTGGCTGACGATCCTGGTGATCACGCGGGACGTCGTGATCGTGACGACGGTCGCGATTGTCACCGCGGTGATGGGCGTCCGCACCTTCAGGCCGTCGGTCTACGGCAAAGCCGCCACCGGCGTCTACGTGGTGACGTGCGTCGTGCTGATGTGGTTCAACTACCTGGGAAGGGCGTCCGTGCTGGTGGATATCGGGGTCTGGGCATCGTTGGGGATGACGCTCGTGTCGGGCTTCCACTACATCGCGCACGCCGCCAGGATCATCAACGCCCCGGCGTCCGCCGACCGCAACAAGGCGAAAACGTAGGGGCGACGCGCGCGTCGCCAGGAACGGCCGGTCGTCCTTACATCGCCAGCTTTTTTCTGAAATACGCGATCGTCTGGTCGAGCCCCGTCGCCAGGTCCACCTTCGGTTCCCATCCCAACAACGTTCTCGCCTTCGTGATGTCGGGCTGTCGGACCTTCGGGTCGTCGGTCGGCAACGGGCGGTACACCAGCGTGCTGCTCGATCCGGTCATCCCGATGATCGTGCGCGCAATCTCCTCGATGGTCATCTCGTGAGGGTTGCCGACGTTGACCGGGTCGTTGATGTCCGATCTCATCAGCCGGATCACGCCATCCACCAGGTCGCTGATGTAGGTGAAGCTCCTCGTCTGGTGGCCGTCGCCGAAGATCGTGATCTCCTCGCCTCTCAGCGCCTGCGCGATGAACGTGGGCACGGCGCGGCCGTCGTTCACGCGCATCCGCGGCCCGTAGGTGTTGAAGATGCGGACAATCTTCGTGTCCACGCCGTGGTAGCGGTGGTAGGCCACGGTCATCGCTTCCGCAAACCGCTTCGCCTCGTCGTACACGCCGCGCGGCCCGATCGGGTTCACGTTGCCCCAGTAGGTCTCGCGCTGCGGGTGCTCGAGGGGATCGCCGTAGACCTCGGACGTCGAGGCGAGGACGAACCGCGCGTTCTTGGCCTTGGCCAGGCCGAGGGCCTTGTGCGTGCCGAGGGCGCCGACCTTCAGCGTCGGGATGGGTAGCTCGAGGTAGTCGATCGGGCTCGCAGGGCTGGCCCAATGGAGCACGATATCGACCGGGCCGTCGATGTAGATGTAGTTGGTGACGTCGTGCTTGATGAACAGGAAGTCGCGGTTCGCCAGGTGCGAGATGTTCGCGATGTCACCGGTCAGCAGGTTGTCGATGCCGACAACCGAGTAGCCGAGGTCGAGAAGCGTTTCGGCCAGGTGCGAGCCGATGAAGCCGGCCGCACCGGTGATGACCACGCGTGGTTTGCTCATGGGGTGTCAGTGAGGTTCTCAGTAGGCGTGTTTGAAAAGCCCTTTGATCAGGGTGAGCCACATGATCTTTAGATCGAGTCGGAGCGACCAGTTCCCGATGTAGTACAGATCGTATTCGATCCGTTTTTCCAGCGACGTGTTGCCGCGCCAGCCGTTCACCTGCGCCCACCCGGTGATGCCGGCCCTCACCTTGTGCCGCAGCATGTACTGCGGGTACTGCTGCTTGAACTGCTGGACGAAATACGGGCGCTCGGGCCTCGGCCCGACGAGCGACATGTCGCCCTTGAACACGTTCCAGATCTGCGGCAGCTCGTCGATGTCGAAGCGCCTGAGGATGCGGCCGAGCGGTGTGCACCGCGGGTCGTTGTCGCGCGCCCATACCGGGCCGGTCTCGCGCTCGGCGTCCTGGAACATCGACCGGAACTTGTAGACGGTGAACGCGCGGCCGTCGAGGCCCATCCGCTCCTGGTGATAGAAGACCGGGCCGGGCGACGTCAGGCGTACGAGAGCCGCAACGAGCGCGAGCGGGATCGCCAGCACCAGCAGCGCCACCGCCGAGAGGAGGATGTCCACCGTCCGCTTGATGGCGCTGTTGAGTCCCTGCAGCGGCACGTCGTTGATGTTGATGATCGGGATGCCGTCGAGTTCCTCCAGGCGCGCCCGCAGGGCGATGAACTGGAGGAGGTCGGGGACGACCTTGATGTCCACGCCTTCGCGGCTCGCGTCTTCGACGACTTGCACCACCTTGTCGTGCTCGCTCAGCGGCAGGGCAACATACAAGTGATCGACCCGCTCACGCTGGACAATCTCACCCGCCTCGGCGAGGGTGCCGATGAGCGGCAGCCCCCGATAGCCGAGGTGGTCGCCGCCGGCGCGGTCGTCGAGGAAGCCGACGATCTGCAATCCCAGGTCACGGTGCTCGAGGATCCGGTCGGCCACCAGGCGACCGAGTTCGCCCGCACCGGCAATCAGCACCCGCTTCAGGCCGATGCCCGCCCGCCACCGCCGTTCGAGCGCCTGCCGCATAAGTTCCCGCGACGCGAAGGTGAGCGAGACGTTCAACGCCAGGAACATCGCCCAGACGAGCTGGGACACCTCGAGGGCGCCCACCTGCTTCAGCGCGTCCTTGACGTAGTAGGCCTGGACGTACAAGGTGGCCCACATGCCGAACACGACCGCGACGATGCTGCCGACGAACACCGCGAAGAAGTCGTCGACCCGCGAACGCCCGCGCCGCAGGCGATACAACCCCTGGAGGTAGTAGGCGAAGACGACGAGGCCGGCAATCAGCGGGAGGACGTTGACGTAGCGTTCAAACGGCGGATAGCCGTACCACACCGGCAGGACGCCGGTCTCGAATCGCAGCACGTAGGCCATCACGAATGCCAGGGCCGCCAGGAGGGCGTCCGACACCACGTGGAAGGCCACGAGCAGACGGTTGTAGCGCTTTACCATGAACCCTCGCCCGGGGGGCCGGATAGCGTTTCGCCGATTGCAGACTGCAGTTGGGTGGCGAAACGGGTGCGCCCGAACGACTCGGCATGCCGTCGAATCACCCCGGTGTCGAACGGGCTCTCGAGCGCCCGTCTGATCCCGTCTGCCAGCGCGTCCGGCGTCTCTGACGCCACCAGCACTCCCGTCACTCCGTCCACGACAGTTTCGAGCGCCCCGCCCCGGGCGAGCGCCACCACTGGGCGGCCGCACGCCTGGGCTTCAACCGGGACGATCCCGAAGTCTTCTTCGCCCGGGAGCAGGACCACGCCCGCCTCCCGGTACAACCGGCGGATGTCGGCGTCGCTGCAACTCCCCAGGAACTCGACGCCGGGCCCCGCGACCGCCCGAAGCCGGGCCTCTTCCGGCCCCTGGCCCACGATGCGAAGCGGAACGCCGGCTCGACGGCAGGCGTCGATGGCCACGTCGATCCGTTTGTAGGGGACCAGCGCGGACACGACCAACGCCCCAGGCGTCGGAACTGTGGCGTCGGGTCGGTAAAAGTCGGTATCGACGGGCGGATAGATCACGGCTGACTTGCGATTATAGTATCGCTGGATCCGACGCGCAACGTGCTGGGAGTCTGCGAGATAGCGGTCAACCCGGTGCGAGGTTCCCGCGTCCCAGCGGGCCAGCCACGCCAGCAGCGGCCAGAGGGCGCCACTCCCGGTCGCCCCCAGGCGCTCGGGCCCGAAATACGCGTTCCGCTGGTCCCAGACATACCGCATCGGGGTGAAGCAGTAGCAGACGTGCCGGGCC
>JANYLG010000049.1 GCA_025363775.1 Acidobacteriota bacterium
AGCGGGATGAACTCGTCGGTTCGGCGCGTCAGGACCACGCCGAAGCCCGCGTCGCGAAGGAGGGCTTCGAGCCTGAGCGCCACGTCGAGGACGACCTCGGCCTCGGAAATGCCCGGGCCGATCGCCCCGGGGTCGTGTCCGCCGTGCCCAGGGTCGATCACGATCTTCGAGGCTCCGAGGCCAAGTTGGCGTGCGAGCGAGTACGAATCTCGCCCGGCGACGGGTGGGGGCGCTGCCTGGTCCGCAAAGATCGGCGCCGGTTTCTTCGGTGCCGTCGTCCTGGCCAGCGCCGTTGACGCTGGCGGTGTGGACGCGGGCAGCGTGGAAGCTCGCAGCGTGGATGCGGGTGGCGAAGGCTGCTCGCTGGCGTGGGCGAAGAACGAGGCGGGCAGAGCGTTTGCGACCGGAGCGATGAGGCGCGCAGACGGTGGACCCGGTGTGTGGGAGGGGAGTGGTTGCAGGAGCCACACCGGATCGATGGGCTCCACCGATGGGAGCACTCCCCATGTGGGCCGCGCGCGGCTCGCCTGGATGATCGGGGCTCGAGTCGCCCTCACCGGCGGACCTGCCGGCGCGGCAGCGGGAGATGGTGTCGGGTCGGCGGGCTTCGGTAGGGAAACCGGCACCGTCCGTTCGCAGTCCACCACGATCCGATACGGGCGTTCGAGCGTCGAGACGGTGTAGCGCGCGACGCCATCGAGATCCACAACGACGCGCGTCACGTGATTGGGGCGGATGCCGACCAGCACGCGGCGGACGATGTCGTCGTGGTACACGAGGGTGCCTTCGGGTGCCAGGTCGCCAGGACGGGTATCTGACAGATCAAGGTTGACGCGCTGCGGGCTCTCGACGCGCTCGGTTCGATACGTCGTCGGCTCGTCCAGTTCGATGGTCACCCGAACCCGGTCTCTCATCGAGGTGCGCCGGATCTCGCGGAGCACAACCGCTTTCCGCCGGGCTGGCCGCGGTGCGGGCGCTGAGGACGACGCCCGGGTCTCGACGTCCGCCACCGTCTTGGGCCCGTGCATCCGCTCGAGCATGTTGCGGGCCTTGCGCACGAGCGGGCTCGAGGGGTACTGATCGACCAGCAACTCGAGCATGCGACGCGCCGTGGACCGATCGCGCTCGTCCCCGAATCGCTCGAACGCGTCACCGGCGACCATCGCCCCCTGCCACAGGGCGTTGTCCACGTAGCCGGACGTCGGGAACCGTCGCACGACGGCGTCGTAGGCGCTCACCGTCGCGCGGTAGTCCTTGACCGATGGCCGTGTCTTGTGCGGGGCCGCGCGCAACGCCTGTTCCCGCAGGACCGCAGTGGCGTAGAGTTCGCGAACGGTCTGGGGCGCACCTTGCCCGTTCCGGCCGCCGACAGCCAGCACGATCGCCAGGAGCGCACAGACGCGGAAAGTGTGCTTCACCTGATTTGCGCGTCCACTTCGTCGAAGTAGCCCTTGTCTACCAGCACTTCGCGCGCCTTGCTGCCGTCAGCGGGGGAGACCAGCCCGTCGGCTTCCATCATGTCGACGAGCCTGGCCGCGCGGCTGAACCCGATTCGGAGGCGTCGCTGCAGGTAGGAGATCGATGCCTGTCCGGAGCCGACCACGATGCGCGCCGCCTCGTCGTAGATGTCGTCCTTCTCGAACGCCACCGCGTCGGCCACCTTCGCCTCTTCCGTAATCAACTGGTTGTAGACCGGCTTGGCCTGCTTGCGGAGGAACGCCGCCAGCCGGGCGCTCTCCTGTTCGGAGATATACGGCCCGTGCAGGCGGATGAGGCGCGACGACGCGGGCGGCAGGAACAGCATGTCGCCCCGGCCCAGCAACTGCTCCGCACCGTTGCCATCCAGGATCGTTCGCGAGTCCACCTTTGACATCAGGCGGAACGAGACGCGCGCCGGCAGGTTCGCCTTGATCAGCCCGGTGACGACGTCCACCGACGGCCTCTGCGTCGCCAGGATCAGGTGGATGCCGACCGCGCGGGCCATTTGCGCCAGCCGCGCAATTGATTCCTCCACGTCGCTGCTCGCGACCATCATGAGGTCGGCGAGTTCGTCGATGACCACGACGATGTAGGGCAGGGTTCGGAATTCTTCGCCCTCCTCGGGTTCCCGCTTCTGCTCGAGCGCCAGCCGGACGTTGCGGTTGTACTGCTCGATGTTCCGAACGCCTTCCGCCGCAAGCGTCTTGTAGCGCTCTTCCATCTCGCGGACCGCCCAGGCGAGCGCGTTCGCCGCCTGCTTGGGGTCAACGACCACCGGCGTGAGGAGATGCGGGATCTGCTCGTACATCCCCAGTTCCAGGCGCTTGGGGTCGATCAGGATCAGGCGCACCTCTTCGGGCGTCGCCCGGTAGAGGATGCTCGTGAGCATGCTGTTGATGGCCACCGACTTGCCGGTGCCGGTAGAGCCGGCCACGAGCAGGTGTGGCATCGTGGCGAGGTCCGCCACGTAGGGCTCGCCGTGGATCGTCTTTCCCATGGCGAGCGTCAGCTTCGATCCCGAGCGCCGGAAGACGTCCGACTCGAGGATGTCGCGCAGCGAGATCTGCTCGCGATTCGTGTTCGGGATCTGGATGCCCACCGTGGACTTGCCCGGGATCCGTTCGATCAGCACCGACTCGGCTTTCAGCGCGAGCGACAGGTCTTCGGCCAGTCCCGTCACCTTCGCGTACTTCACGCCCGCATCCGGCTTGAACTCGAACGTGGTGACCACCGGCCCGGGGTGGATCTGCACGACGCTGCCGGCGACGGAGAACTCGTGGCACTTCTCCTCGAGCAGGCGGGCCGAGTCCATCAGTTCGCGCTCGTCGATCTTGTGCTCGCTCTTCGGCGCGTCGAGCAGCGCGAGGGGCGGGAGCGTGAAGCCGTCCCGCTTCTTCTCAATCGGCGTCCGCGATTCGAAGTCCGGCCCGACGGACGCGGGGGCGGCCCTGTCGGTGCGCCTGGCGATGTCCGCCTGGCGGGCAATCGCCGGCGCCACCCGCGTGCGGTCAGCCGGCGCGGAGTTGGCCGGGGCCGGCCGAAGCGGGATCGGAGCAGGCCGGTTCTCTTCCGTCGCCGCCGTTTTGGGCGTGGCCGCGATCCGTTCCGGCCCCGCGGCCCTGGCCTGGGCGGCCTTGACCTCCTCCGGGTGTCGCGCCGTGTGCTTCTCAACGATCGCCTGCTTCTGCTTTTCGCGGCGGCGCGCTTCGCGCCGCTCCTTGAACCGCCCGGTCATCTCGCTCCAGCCGCCGGCCACGCTCTCCACGATCGACGAGAAGAGCCGGCCAAACGAGAACTGCGTGGCCAGGATCAGCGACAGGAACAACAGCGTCAGGATGACGATGATCGAACCGGTCCGGTTGAAGTAGGCCGCCAGCCGACCGGAGAGGAAGACGCCCAGCCAGCCGCCCGCGCCGTTCACGAAGCTCACGCTGCCGAGGGCGAGCGTCAGGAGCGCGCTGAGACAGGCGAACAGCAGCGTGGCGCCCACGATCTTCGTGTAGGCGGCGTCGGTCGCGCGGCACCAGAACAGGCTCCAGCCCGCGATGCCCAGGACCACCGGCACCAGGAAGGCCGCGTAGCCCCACAGCTGGAATGACAACTCGGCGAGGAACGCGCCCACCCGGCCGATGAAATTCGCGGGCGCGCCTCCGCCCCCGGCGGTGAAGAACCACGTCGGGTCGGACGGTTCGTGGGTGACGAGCGCGATCAGCCAGATCAAGGCGAGGCCGATGAGCACCACGCCCAGGAACTCGCTCACGCGGCGGGAAAGGTTTGGACCAGCAGCCAAGGTCTAGATCTCCATGATGACCGGCAGCACCAGCGGCCGCCGTCCAGCGCGTTTCCTGAAGAAGCGGCGCAACTCCACCCGAATCTTCTCTTTCACCAGCCCGCGGTCGGTCCGTTCCTCGGCGCTGGTCTCGCCAAGAACCTCCAGGATGATGCGGCCCGCTTCGCGGAGCAGATCCTCCGCGTTGGGTTCCAGGACAAGCCCCCGCGTGATGATGTCCGGGACCCCTTCGATGCCGCCCGTCTGCTTGTTGATCACCAGCACTGGCACGACCAACCCGTCCTCGGCCAGGTGCCGGCGGTCCCGCAGCACTTCGTCGGCCACCTCGCCGGTCCCCGGCCCGTCGATCAGCACGCGTCCCGTGGGCACGCGGCCCGAGATTGCTCCCGAGGTCTCGTCGAACCGCAGCACGTCGCCGTTCTCCGCCATCAGGACGGTCAGCGGCGTGGGCGCCCCGGTGAAGAGCCGCTCGGCCAGGCGGGCATAACCCGAACGCTGCCGGAACTCGCCGTGGATTGGCACGAAGTAGCGCGGCCGCACCAGCGACAACATCAGCTTCAGTTCTTCCTCGCTGCCGTGGCCTGAGACATGCACGTGCTTGGTCGCGGTGGTCACCACATCTGCCCCGCGCCGCGCCAGGTGATTCACGACGCGGTCGATCGCCTTCTCGTTGCCCGGGATGGCCCGGGCGGAGAATACGACGCGGTCGCCGGGCTCGATGCTGACGTGACGGTGAGTGGCCACCGCAATCCTCGGCAGCGCCGCCATCGGCTCGCCCTGGCTTCCCGTCGTCAGGCACAGCACCTGCCTGGCCGGGTAGGCGCGAACGTCCGATTCCCGGATGAGCAGGCCGGGAGGAATCTGCAGGTGACCCAGTTGCTGCGCCACCTGCGCGTGATCGATCATACCCCGGCCGACGAACGCCAGCTTTCGTCCAAATTCCTGCGCCAGGTTCGCCAGGATCTGCATCCGGTAGATGCTGCTGGCGAACGAGGTGACCACGAGCTTCCCGCGCGTGCTCGCGAACAGTTCTTCGAACGCATCGACCACGTCGAACTCCGAGCCGCTGAACCCGGGCCGCTCGATGTTCGTGCTGTCGGCCAGCAACGCCAGCACGCCCTGCGCGCCCAGTTCGGCGAAGCGGTGGAAATCGAACTGCTCGCCGTCGAGCGGCGTCTGGTCGATCTTGAAGTCCCCGGTGTGGATGATCGTACCCACCGGGGACCGGATCGCCAACGCGATCGCGTCAGGGATACTGTGGGTGACGCGGAGAAACTCGATCGACAGATCACCCACCGTCACGTGGCTTCGCGGCCTGACCGGGACCAGCCGGGAGCCCGCATCGATCCCGTGACGTTCGAGCTTCGACTTGACCAGCGCCAGCGTCAGGGGGGTCCCGTAGATCGGGCCATCGACGTACCGGAGCACGTGCGCCACGCCTCCGATGTGATCCTCGTGCCCGTGCGTCAGCACGAGCGCCGCCGCCTTGACCGGGCGTTGCTCGAGATACGTGAGCTCCGGGATCACCAGATCCACACCCAGGAGTTCGGGCTCGGGGAACATCACGCCGGCATCGATCAGGACGAGCGTCTCGCCCCAGGACACCGCCATCATGTTCATGCCGAATTCGCCGAGCCCGCCAAGCGGCACGATCTCGAGCGCGGGCGTGCGGTTGTCACCTGGCCCTGCGAACGTCATAGGTGCCAATCCGGAGGCTGGTTGGTTCGTGTGAACCCAGTTTGTGGTGTGGCGTCCAGACAAACCGCGTCCGAGACGCTACGCCCCTCACAGGGGCAGTCGATGCTCGCGTAGCGAGGCCGCCGGCTGGGGGCCGACCGCGCCTCGCGTCCGGGGCCGCTGGGTAGGCCCCGGAAGAAGGGAAAGCTGGTGAAATTATAGCACAGGTGGAGGTTGGTCCCTTGCGGATGACGCGAACACATCCGCCAGCCGCGCCAGTTCCGCCACATCCAGCGTTTCAGGGCGGCGGCGGCCGTCGAGGCCGGAGGCCTCGAGCGCCGCGGCGGCGTCGACCCCCCGCGGCCTCGCAAATGGCGCCAGCGCATTCGACAGCATCTTCCGCCGTTGCATGAAGATGGTGCGGACCATGCCGTCAAAGACCGCGAGGTCCAGAACGCCAGGTTCCGGCGGGTGGTAGGTGACGCACACGACGGCGGAGTGGATCCTGGGCGCCGGTCGGAAGGCGTCCGGAGGAAGCGCCAGGAGCAGCTGGACTCTGGCGCGCAGTTGCTGGCAGGCCGACAGGACTCCCCAGTCCTTCGACCCCGGACGAGCTGCCAGCCGCTCGGCTACTTCCCGCTGCAGCATGACCGTCGCGTCAGTGATGCGCCGGCCATCCTCTGCGAGCGAGAGTACACGGAACAGGATGGGCGTCGAAATGTTGTAGGGCAGGTTCCCGGCCACACGCGTCGGCACGCTGGTCCCCAGAAGGGCGGCGACATCGGCACGAAGGAAGTCGGCCTCGACCACCCGCACATTGGCGGGCACCCGCTTGGCCAGGGCCGGTGCCAGGTCGCGGTCGATCTCAACTGCCACGATCTGCCGCACCCGGGGGGCCAGCGCCAGCGTGAGGGCACCCCACCCGGGTCCGATCTCGAGGAACGAGTCCTCCGCCGACGGCCGGATGGCCTCCACCACGCGCTCGACCCACGCCGGTTCCAGGAAATGCTGTCCGAACCTTTTCCGGGCTGTCATCGGTCGTCCTCGTCGTCCTCGTCCTCCCGATCGGTGGCAGAGACTGAAAACGGGTCCGACCCCGTTTCAGAATCCGCAAGGCCAAGGCGCCTGTTCCGGCGGTGCCAGTAGCGGTCCTCGATCTCTTCGATCTCCTCTTCGCTCAGGCCGAAGAAATGCCCCACCTCGTGGATGAGCGTTTCGCCGACCTCGGTGACGATATCATCTTCCGACTCGGACACATCCTCGATCGGTCCCTGGTAAATCGTGATGCGATCGGGCAGCACGTTGCCATGATCCCATCGGCGCTCGGTGAGAGGCGTGCCCTGGTACAGGCCAAACAGGGTGTCCGGCGGCTCGATGTCCATCTCGGCGAGGAGCGCAGGCGCCGGCTCGTCCTCCACGACGATGGCGATGTTCTGCAACTGCCGGCGGAACCGGACGGGAATTGTATCGAGCGCCTCGGACACGAGCTGGCGGAACCTTACCGGGGTCATCTCTTCGATGAGCGCGGTTCTGTGCCGCCGCGGCGCGTTGTCGCCCGGGGGCGGGCAGGGGCCGCAGGGTGGAGGCCCGCGCGGCGCCGATGGTCGTCGCACTCGTCGCGTACCGCGCAGCGGTCGCACATCGGCTTGGGCTTGCACACGCGGCGGCCGTGCAGGATGAAGGTGTCGGAGGCGACCGTCCACGTGTGTGCCGGCAGGAGGCCGCCGAGTTGCTGCTCGACGACCTCGGGATCCTCGGACTGCGCGAGACCGATCCGGTTCGTGACCCGCAGCACGTGGCGATCGACCGGCAGCCCGGGGACGCCGAGCGCGTGGCCGAGGACAACGTTGGCCGTCTTCCGGCCGACGCCGGGCAGTTTGATCAGGTCGTTCATCGCGG
>JANYLG010000088.1 GCA_025363775.1 Acidobacteriota bacterium
CTCGTGAACTCGATTCGCTCAAACGCGCCGCCCGACTCGGTCGAGGAGTTCCAGGTGCTGACGAGCCAGTACGCCGCCGAGTTCGGCAACGCGAGCGGCATCGTGCTGAACACGATCACGCGGTCGGGGACCAACACGCTGCACGGGCGCGGTTACTACTTTCATCGCGACCAGGCGCTCGACGCCCGGAATGCGTTTGCCACCAGCAAGGCCGCGGTCCGACAGAAGCAGGGCGGAGGCTGGCTGGGCGGCCCGATCATCAAGGACCGCACACACTTCTTCGGCAGCGTTGAGTTGACGCGCCGGGTCACGGTGGCCGTCGTGAACAATCCTCTCGAGCATCAGGATGTTGAACAGCCGTTCACGAACAATAACTGGCTTGTCAAGGTCACCCATCAGTTCAATGAGGCCAACCGCGTGGCGGTGCGCTTCAGCGCCGATCACCCGCTGCAGAAGAAGCAGAATGCGGGCGGGTTGAACACCAGCGAGTACGCCATCGACTACCTGACGAAGAGCTACGATTACGTGGGCAACTGGACGGCGATCCTCTCGAACCGGGCGCTCAACGAGCTGCGCTTCCAATATTCGAGCGCCGGCATCGACATCCAGGTTGACAAGCCGGACGCCTTCACGATCAACCGGCCCTCGTCCAACTCCGGCAAGCCGGCCAACCAGCCGCAGGCGATCCCCGAGATCCGCTACCAAATCGTGGACAACTTTTCGTACGAGCACGGGCGGCACCGACTGAAGTTCGGCTTCGACTACAGCCACATCACCTCGGACGGCTACCTGTACCAGAACAACCCGGGCGTGTTCACGTTCAACACCGACCGCGCCTTCGACCCGAACGACCTGACCACCTACCCCATCACGTTCATCAAGAACGACGGCGGGGTGACCTTCAAGTTCGTGGACACGAACTTCTCGGCCTTCGCGCAGGACGCGTGGCGCGTGAGCAGCAGCCTGACGTTCAACCTCGGCGTGCGCTATGACGCGTACACGGTCACCGGCACGGATCTGAGGAAGAACAACTTCGCGCCGCGCCTCGGCTTCGCGTGGGATCCGTTCGGCAATGGCAAGACAGCGATCCGCGGCGGGTTTGGCACGTTTTACAACAGCATCATGTTCAACGTGCCGATCTTCACGAGCTTCTTCGCGAAGCAGCGGACGATCCTGATCAACAATCCCGGCTATCCCGACCCGTACAGTCGCGGCGCAGCAGGCAACGTGCCGATCAGCACCTACTTCCCGCAGCCGAACCAGCCGATCCCCGTGACCTACACCGCGACGATCGGTCTCCAGCGGGAGATCCTGCCGAGCCTCTCGATCAGCGCCGATTACGTGAACGCAAAGGGGCGCCACCTGATTCGCATCGTGGACACCAACCCGGTTACGCCGCCGACTTTCACGCGGCCCGATCCGACGCGCGGGTTCGTGAGGGACCTCGAATCGACCGGGCACAGTGACTACCAGGCCGCGTTTTTCGGCGTGAACAAGCGCTTTGGCGCGCGCGGCCAGATCGGTGGCGCGTACACCATCTCGAAGGGCAAGACGACCAACGAGGCCGAGAACGGCACCTACCAGCAGGACGACCGCACCCCGGACGATGCGTACGGCTATACCAACCTTGATCAGCGGCACCGTGTCGTCCTCAACGGATCGCTGAGGCTGCCGCTGGGTATCCAGATCGGCGGCGTGCTGATGGCGCGCACCGGCACGCCCGTGAACATCACCACCGGGACCGACAACAACAGGAACGGTGTGGTCAACGACCGGCCGGACCTCGCGTCGGGAGCCGCGCTCGAAACCGACGCGATGAAGAACCAGGCGAGCTTCGTCGATCCGGGCACGCGGTCGGGGAACCTGCCCCGCAACGCGGGTCGCGGCCCCGCCTTCTGGCAACTCGATCTTCGGGTGTCGAAGGTCATCCAGATCCAGAAGACCCGCATCGAGGTCATGCTGGAAGCGTTCAACGTGGACAACCACGTGAACCTGTTCAACTGGGTTGGCAACCGCAGGTCGGCGTACTTCGGCCAGTCGATTGGCGCCGATGTCGCCCGCCAGGTGCAGCTTGGCGTCCGCGTCGGCTTCTGACAGCGACGAGACGGCAGGCAGGGGCAGCCGGCAGGGATCGGGAGTCGTTGTGTGAAATCCAACGAATGTCAGACACGTCTGCTGGCGGGGAAAACGACTCCCGCCCCCTGTGTGTGCTGCTGCTGCTGTTGTCACGTGGAGGAGCGATGAAAACGACTCGTCTGGCAGCGCACGTCTTGGTGGCGTTCGTGATGGCTGCGGGGCTTGCGCGGGTGCAGGCGCAGGGCGATCCGAAGCCCGTGTCGCCCGTCGATCAGGACCCGCGGGTGGTCATGGCGATGGACGTCGCACGCACCTGGCTCGAGGCCCAGCGCGCGTACGATCAGATCCCGGGGGTGTCCGCCGCCGTCGTCTACGACCAGCAACTGCTTTGGAGTGGCGGGTTCGGCTACGCCGATGTCGCCAGGCGCGCACCGGCCGACCAGGCGACGATCTACAGCATCTGCTCGATCTCGAAGCTCTTCACCAGCATCGCGGTCATGCAGTTGCGGGATGGCGGGAAGCTGCGGCTCGATGACCCTCTTGGCCGCCATCTTCCCTGGTTCCGCATCAAACAGCCGGCCGAGAAGGCTGGCGATATCACCATCGAGGGCCTGCTCACGCACGCCTCCGGGCTCCCGCGCGAGAGCGACTACCCGTACTGGACGGACCCGTATTCCTTCCCGACGCGCGAGCAGATCATCGAGCGCCTCGAAGGACAGGAGACGCTCTACCCGCCCGAAACCTACTATCAGTACTCGAACCTTGGCCTGACGCTTGCCGGCGAGGTGGTGGCGGCCGCCTCGGACCAGACCTACGCCGACTACGTCGAGCGAAACATTCTCCAACCGTTGCGGCTCTCGAGCACCGCCCCCCGGATGCCCGAGCAGGAGCGCGGCAAGCGGCTCGCCGTCGGCTACAGCGCTCTCACGCGGAGTGGGACGCGCACGCCGCTGCCTTTCTTCACGGCAGGCGGGATCACGCCGGCTGCCGGGTTCTCATCCACGGCGGACGATCTCGCGCGCTTCGAGTCATGGCAGTTCCGGTTGCTGGCGGCAGGCGCAGCAGGGTCCGAGGTATTGAAGGCACCCACGCTGCGTGAGATGCACCGCATCCACTTCGTCGATCCGGGGTTCGAGACGATGTACGGGCTGGGATTCAGTGTGTGGAGGAGTGACAACAAGACCTTCGTGGGCCACGGCGGATCGTGCCCGGGTTATCGGACCCACGTGCTGCTGCGACCAGAGGAGAAGATCGGGACGGTCTTCCTGTCGAACGCACTGGGCGTCAACCCCCAGCAGTTCGCACAGCGCCTGTACGACATTGTCGCGCCGGCCATCCTCGAGGCGGTCAAGGATCCCGGCAAGGGAAAGGCGCCCGACCCGGAGTTGAGGAAGTATGTCGGCTCCTACAACTCGTCGTTGGCTGGCGAGATCGCGGTGGTGCTGTGGAAGGATTCCCTGGCGATGCTCTCGTTGCCCACCACCGATCCGGTCCGCGCGCTCAGCCCGCTGAAGAAGACAGGCGAGCACACGTTCAGCCGGGTGCGAAAGGGAGACGAGACGCTGGGCGAGTCGATCGTCTTCGAGATGGGGAAGGATGGCCGGCCCACCCGGTTCACCTGGAACAGCAACTACTATCCCCGCCTGCCTGACGCGCGGTAGCGGTCTACCGAGAACGCATCTGCTGCGAGCGTTCGTCGAACGTGCAGCGGTCGCGGTCTGTCGGGCGCCTGAACCCTACGCCGTCAGGTGCCCGTGCGCCTCCTTCAGTTTCTCCGCGATCGGAATCTGCTGCGGGCACTTCGGCTCGCACTCCCCGCACTCGAGGCAGACGTCCGCGCCGTGTCCGGCCTTCACCGTCCACATCTGGTACACCATCGCCGCGGTCTTGGCGTCGTCGAACATCGCGGCCGAGTTGTAAGACGAGAACACGTCCGGGATCGACACGCCGCTCGGGCAGGGCAGACAGTACCCGCAAGTCGTGCAGTTCACCCGCATCTTCGCGCGATAGAAGTCGCGAACCTCGGCGACCAGCGCCAGTTCCTCTGGCGTCAGCGCTCCCGCCCGGGCTGCGTCAGCGACGGCCAGGTTCTCCTCGACCTGCTCCGGCTGGTTCATGCCGGAGAGCGCGACGACCACTTCCGGGTGATTCCAGACCCATCGTAGCGCCCAGGCAGCCGCCGACCGGCCGGCGGGCCCGCGCTGCCACACCGCCTTCACGGCCCCAGGCGGTTCCGCGCCGAGCACGCCGCCGCGGAGCGGCTCCATCGCCATGATCCCCACGCCTCGAGCGGCTGCGTGCCGGAGCCCCGCCGTGCCCGCCTGGTACTCCTCGTCGAGATAGTTGTACTGAATCTGGCAGAAGTCCCAGTCGTAGCCGTCCACGATGGACGTGAACGACTCCGGGGAGCCGTGGAACGAGAAGCCGACGTAGCGGACGCGGCCATCCGCCCGCGCCCGCTCGAGCACCTCGAGGCCGCGCAGCCTCGTCACGAGATCCCATCGCTCCCCGGACAGCCCGTGGAGCATGTAGAAGTCAATGGTCCCGACATCGATCCGCTTCAGCTGCTCATCGAGCAGGCGCTCCCAGTCGTTCTCAGCCTTCACCAGCCATGTCGGCAACTTGGTGGCCACGTGAACCCGGCCACGAAGCCCCTGCTTCAACATCCGGCCGACGAACCGCTCGCTCTCGCCACCGTGATAGGGCTGCGCCGTGTCCAGGTAGTTGACGCCGCACTCGACGGCCCGCCGGATGAGCGCCGCGGCCTTCTCCTCGTCGATGCGCGCGAAGTCGCGATCCACGATCGGTAGCCGCATGCAGCCGAAGCCGAGCACCGACAGTTTCAGATCGGGGTGTTTGGGCAACGAACGGTACTGCACGAAGGTCCCCTCCGCTCCTTGACGAGCGCCAGAAGGAGCAACCTGTCGAGGTACAGATCTTACCGCGACCGCTTCGCCGCGAACTCCCGCGCCTCGCCCGCCGCGTCCAGCATGTGACGGAACCGAATGCTGTCATCCTTGCGCATGCTGCACGACCGCGTGTGCGATCACGTCGTCCCTGAAATACCGACTCAGATCTCGATCTGGATATCCGACAGCGAGAGGCGACCACCGAGCATGACAGAGAGATTATAGCCTCGAGAGCAGTACAAGACCGAGCGGCTGCGGGCGAAAGCCGCGCCAGCCACGTTCAATCGGGAGGTGGCCGCGCTGAAGCGGATGTTCCGCCTCGGCATCCAGCAGGAGATCATTGTCGCCATGCCACAGTTCGCCGGCCACGCGGCGGTTGCTCCTTGACACCTCCGCCGCTGCAGCGATAATCAGTCCGGTGTCCGAGCTCGGCGCGCTGCCCGCCTCGGCGGCGTGCCACACGAAGGAGGAACGATGCGCACGATCATTCTTGCGATGGCCATCAGCTTGCTGTCTGTCGTCAGCGGCCCCTCAGCCGCTGGGCCTGCCAACCGCGATCAGACCGTGAAGGCCGCCGGCCAGGCAGCAGCAGTACGTCCCGTGTATCTCGTTTTCTACTGGCGGGCACGACCGGGGAAGGCGGCGGAGTACTCCGACTACATCCGCACGGTTGCCGAGCCGATCGACGAAGACGCCCGGAAGGCCGGTGTGTTCGAGGAGATCCACACCTATGCGCCGGCCATTGCCACCGGCGCCCCCGGCGCCGATTGGACGCATATGCGCGTCTTCCGCCTCAAAGGATATGCGGCCCTCGACGGGTTCTCGCAGGGCATGGACGACGCAACCAAACGCGTGGTACCCGACGCGGCCCAGCGCGCCCGCAACTCGCAGCGCACGGCTGATCTGCGCGACCTGGTGCGACAGGAGATCTGGCAGGACTTTCGCTGAGGCTGCTCTTGGGGCCGAGGGGAAGGCCGGCTCGGATCGCGGGCGCCAATTGCGCCGGCCAGACCCCTGATGATTGCGCGATCTGATCGTCCTGACATGCGATCTGATTGTCCTTGTCAGCCTGGCGCTGCTTCGCTATCATCTGCTCGCCCTCGACCGCCTGCTCTCTCCCTCGACCGCTCGTCACTCTGCCGTGGGCCCATCGCGTCGGCTGCGGTTCCTTGTGACGCCTTGCCTTCGCGTAGGGTCGCCCGGTCGCCGAACCGTCTCACGAAGGAGGGTTCCATGTGCGCCCGCATCGTTGTGTTCTTCCTGACGGCAATGCTCGCCGCAGTTGTGCCTGCGGCCCCTCAGACGATGACAGCGGTCGTGCTCGGGACGGTGACCGACGCACAGAAAGGGGTGCTGCCCGGTGCGATGGTATCCGCCACCAGCGCCGAAACGCGCGTCCAGACGACGGCCGTCACCGAGGCGAATGGCCGCTTCCGGCTCGCTGCCCTCCGGCCGGGCATCTACGACGTGCGTGTGGAACTCTCGGGGTTCGCGCCCCGCGTCCGGAGCGGCGTCCAGCTCTTCGTCGGCGCGGAGGTGACGATCGACTTCGAGCTGGGAGTTGGCGGAGTGAAGGAATCGGTGACCGTGACGGGGCAGGCGCCGCTGATCGAAGTGACCAAGTCGGAGGTCTCGACCGTTGTGGACCGGGCCCAGCTCGATGCGCTCCCGCTGGCCGATCGGAACTTCTCCGACCTCACGAGGCTGACGCCCGGCGTCGTGGACGGGATGGTCGCCGGCCAGCAGAGCACCGCGTCGAACACGTATCTGGTCGATGGCATCAGCAACGACCGCGCCTGGACCGGCGGCACCCGCACGGGGTTCTCGGCGGAGACGATTCGCGAGTTCCGCGTCATCACGGAGCAATTCGCCGCCGAGTACGGTCAGGCCTCCGGCGGTGTGGTCAACGTCGTCAGCCGCTCGGGCACGAACCAGTTCGAAAACCGGGTGTATCTGTACGACCGTGGGGAAGTGCTCGACGCCAGGAACGCCTTCGCCACGTCGAAGGCCCCCTACACCCGCCTGAACTTCGGCGGGTTCTCCGGCGGGCCGATTGTTCGCAACCGACTCTTCTACTTCGGCTCCTACGAAGGCGTCAAGCAGGACCAGACGGCCATCGTCAGCGTGCCGGCCCCGGTTGGCAAGAGTGGTCAGTACGCTCAACCGACGAGGAACCATCAGGCGTTTCTAAAGGCCGACTCGCAGCTGGCGCCCAATCATGCGTTGTCGGTGCGGTACGCCGAGCAGCGTTCCAGGACAGACAACAGCGGCGTCGGCGGCCGGAGCACTCTCGAGTATGGGAGCACGAGCTGGTCGAACAACCACGACTTCACGGCGGCCCTGACGAGCGTGTTCGGGGCGTCCCGACTGAACGAGCTCCGGGTGCTGGTTGCGGACCGTCCCGCCGACGTGGTTCCCAACACCACCGGACCGGAGTTGCTGTTCGCGAGCTCCAATCAGGGCAAGGCGTACTCCGACCCGCAGGGAAGCGACGAGAGGCGCTTCGAGATCGTGGACAACTTCTCCTGGCACATCACCGGGAGGGGCGGCGAGCACAATGTCAAAATGGGAGTCGACTACAACCACACCGTGCTCGACGGTCACTTCTGCAACTACTGCGACGGCTCGTTCACGCTCCCGAAGGACATCTACAACCCGAACGATCCCACGACGTTTCCGACCAACTACACGCAGAGGATCGGCTCGACGCAGTACCACATTCCGAACATCAGCTATTCGGCCTTTGCTCAGGACAGCTGGCGCCCGAAGAAGAACCTGACGGTGAACGCCGGGCTACGCTTCGACCGGGTCGACTACGCCGGCC
>JANYLG010000097.1 GCA_025363775.1 Acidobacteriota bacterium
CGATCAGGACCAAGAAGATCTCCCCCCCGTCCGCCCGGTCGTGCGACGGGTCCGCGTCCACATCGGCCGCTGCCCGCCGTGCCACCGGCGGGTCCAAGGCCGTCATCCGTGGCAACCGTCCGACGCCCTCGGCGCCGCGGCCGTCCAACTCGGGCCGCACGCCGTCGCGTTCGCCGTGACGCTCAATCAGCAGTTCGGCGTCTCGTTCGGCAAGATCGCGACACTGTTCCACCAGCGCCTCGGGCTCACCCTGACGCGCGGCGCCATCGTCCGCGCGCTCCATCGGACCGCGCGGCACGCCGCGCCGACCGACGAGGCCTTGTGCCAGACCGTGCGCGGGAGCCCGATGGTCACGCCGGACGAAACCGGGTGGCGGGTCGGCGGCCGCCTGCACTGGCTGTGGGCCTTCGCGACGCCGGATACCACGGTCGACGCGATCCGCAAAGGCCGCGGGTTTCCGGAAGCGGCCTCGATCTTGGGGGCCGACTTCGCGGGGGTCCTCGTACGGGACAGCTAGGCCCCGTCCCGGACGTTCACGCGGGCGGCGCACCAAACGTGTGTGGCGCATTTGCTCAGACGCTGTCGGCTCTTGCGGCAGGATCATCCGCGGACGCGGCTGCCCGACGCCGTCCACACCGTCCTGCATCAGGCCTTGGCGCTCCGCGATCGGTACCACGCGGGCACGGTGTCCCCACACGGCCTGGCCGTGGCCCGAGGCCACCTGATCGCCGCGCTCGGCGCCGTCCTCGACCGCCCCAGTACCGTCGCCGACGTCGAACGCTTTGCCACCCATCTCTCCCTGGAGTTTCCGGCCATCTTCTCGTTTCTCTTCGACTCAACCCTGGAGGCGACAAACTGGCGCGCCGAGCAGGCCTTGCGCCCCGCCATCGTGACCCGCAAGATGGCCGGCGGGGGTCATCGCTCCCTGCGGGGCGCGGCTACCCAACAGGTGCTCGCCTCGGTCCTTCGCACCGCGCACCTGCGGGACCTCGATGCCGTCTCGCTCTTCGTCGACCTGCTGCGCGCTCCGACCCCGACCGTCTCCGTGGCGCTACAAGCACCGCGTCAGTAGCTCAACCCCGGTAACCAGATACAACCGCGCGATCGAGGCCGACACATCGCCGGAGTCCGGGGCGACGCGGCCCGATGTTGATGGTCGCCGTCATGCCGGGCTCGACGAGCGACCTGCCCCGCAGTCGAGCTCTGGCACATCTGATGTCAATGGCAACTCTTCCGCCCCGGCCCGTGGGCCTTCTCTCGCCGCCGGGCGGGGGTATGACCCGCCGCGGCTATCGCGGCGCCATTTTGTAAAAAACTGCCCGCGTCCGGTCGGTCATCGCCAGTGCCGCCGTGCCGTCAGGCTTGCGGTAGGCGACCACGCCCAGCATCTGCGGGTACGTGTCGATCAGCGCCAGCCCGCGAACAGGCCCCAGGCGTCTACGCGTCGCGACGATCTTCCGCCTGTTCAGCGCGGCGCGCCATCGGTTACTTCCGGCCCCAGAGCAGCTCGAACACCAGCGTGAAGTCGCGCGGGATCGGGTTGTAGGCCCGGCCGAAATCCGGCCGGGCCACGTCGGGCTGGATGTCGCGCTCGGTGTGGAGGGAGGCCACGTTGTAGAGCTTCAGCCCGATGCGGGCGTCGGGCAGCCGCGGCGAGATCGTGAAGATCTTGTTGACGTAGAGATCGAACGACCCGAACCACGGCAGCCGGCCCCTGCCGGCCGGGCCCGCGTACGTCCACGTGTCGTCGATCAGCGAGTACGGGAACCCGTTGCGGAGTTCGAGGTAAGGGGCCACGGTGATCCGTAGCGGAAGATGGACCTGGCCCCAGGCGAGCAACCGGTTCGGCACGTCGGCCCTGAGCGGCGCCGTCTGGTCCGGCTGGACGAACGGGTTGCGGAACGCACCCTGGATCGACTCGAGCGTGTTGACGTTGCCGCGCGTCGCCGATCGGACGTAGGACACGTACCACTCGGCCCCCGCGCTGGTGGCGCGATACGCCAAGGTCGTCTCGACGCTCCGGGCGCGCGACTCGCCCTCCGCGCGAAGTTCCAGCCAGCCGGCTGTCGGCGAGAGAACGACCGGTTCGACCACCAGTTCGTTGCGCCCGTGCCGCTCCTGGTAGCGGATGCGCGCCTGCCATCCGTGCGCGAAGCGGTGGTCGATTCCCACGTCCCATCTCGTGGCCGTGGGCGTGCGCCAGTCGCCGCTGGCGGCGTTGGTGAACAGCCGGGACGATCGCTGGCCGCCCAACGCGTCCCACTCCTGAACCAGGCGCGGCTGGCCGGCCGAAAACACCAGGGCCTCCAACGGGATCTTGTCCGCATAGGTCCCGACGCTTCCACCGAGCGTCGTATCGCTCGGCGGCAGCGTCACGGTCCACGCGACGCGGGGCGAGAGAACGGCGCGCGCCGCCGACGATCGGTCGTACCGGACACCGGCGTCGACCGTGATGCGCGGCGACATCGTCCACCGATCCTGCACGAACAGGCCGGCCTCGAACGCCGAGGCCGCGATCGGCGCCGGCAGCGGCTGGAACAGGATCGCCCACCCAGGCGTGCCGTCGCTGCGCAGGAGGTCCAGCCGGCCCGCCGCCTCGGTCCCCTCGATCGCCGCGCGAGCCAGGCTCGCGCCGGCGCTGACCTGGTGCCCGCGGGGCGCCGTCCACGACCACCCCGCCGCCGCCTCCGTCCGCGTGCCCCGCAGGTCGCGGGCGTCGAAGTAGCTCCCGGTGGTCCCGTCGTGGCCCACCTCGTACGGCGCTGACCCGTTGGGCGTGACCGTGGACCGGTTGCGCACCACGAGGGCGCGCAGTTCGACCACCGACCGATCGCCGATGGTCACGCGGTCGCCGATCCCGGCGCTCCATCCACCGCGGTCCAGCCGGGGCACGCTCGCTGCCGACGTGAAGGCCGTGATGCCGGCTCGGTCGATGCGCTGCGGGTCGAACGACAACCACGCGGCCACGTGGTGCGAGGGCGAGAGGGCCGCGTCCAGCTGCCCCCAGGCCATCAGCGCGGCGTACACGCTGTCCTGCGGCCCCGAGAGGGTCTCGTGGCGATTGCGGTCGTACCGGTAGCTCACCGCCCCCTCGACGAAGAGCCGGCCGCGTATCATTGGGCCGCTCGCCCCGACATTCGGCTCCCACGAATTCACGCCGCGCACCGACCCGTCAGCGAATCGGATGCGGGGAAAGAAGCTGTTCGCCGAGATCTTCCACTCTTCTCCGCCCGGCCGGGTGTGAACGGAGGTCACGCCTCCGGTCGCACGCCCGGCGTCCGCCGCGTAGCCGCCCGAGAACACGTCGACCGACTCGATTGCCTCGAGGGGCAGCAGCAGCACGGCCTCCCCGGTGATCGGGTCGGCCAGGTTGACGCCGTTGACGAGCAGGCCGCCTCGAGGCGCACTCGCGCCGGCGACACTAATCAGCCCGTCCGGGCCGCGCACCACGTTCGGCAGCAACGGCAGTACGTCGTCGTACTGGCTATTCGGGAGCATGCCGCTGTCCACCACCTCGCGTGTCGCGGTCACCGGCGCGTCGGGGCGCGGCACGCCCAGCACCGGCTGCGGGGCGTCCTCGTGCACGGTGATCTGCTGCTCGAACGCCGCCAGGCGCAGACCGATGGACAGGTCGAGGGGCGCGCCGGGCAGAACGGTGAGTGACTGCTCGGCCGGCTCGAAGCCGGAGATCTCGGCCCGGAGGCGATACCGCCCTGCCGGCACATCGACGGCGAACGTTCCCTGCGAGTCGGTCACGGCGAGCAGCGCCGGTCCGCCAGCCTCGGGAACCAGCGTGACGGCCACTCCGGGGAGTGGCAGCCCGGCAGGGTCGGTCACCCGACCGCGCACGGACGGTCCGGCCGCGGCGCCCAGCCCGAACGCTGCCGCCAGCACGAGCGTCGCGACGATGGAAATGCGGAACCCCACACTCTTAAGATACCGGCAAACCCACTGGTTCGGCCAGTGTGTGCTGTGAAGATTCCATGACGACCCTGCACCCAAAACCCAGCCGTGCGCCCGCCACGCCTGCGCCGCCGACGTGACGAAAATGGCGTGGGTCGCGTCGCGGGTGACGCAGGAGGCAGCTGGCGGCATGCGGCAGATCACGCGCATCACGCTGACAGGCCTCGAGCCGCCAGTCGCAAGCCGCGAGCCTCGAGCCGCAGGCGGCATTCAGCCTGCCTGCGGCCGGTCGATGGCTTCCGCCGACGGCGATTCCGGCCAGATGGGGAGCGGGGCGGCGGCGTAGTCGGCGTGCGCCAGCAGCGCCTGGAACAGCGAAATCTCCGACGCGTAGAACACCAGCTTCGCCCACAACCGCAGGAGCAGGTAGGCCTCGCTGACCGCGAACCCGAGCCACATCGACCAGCCCGCGGAGCCGGCGACGCCACCTCCACTCCGTAGAGCGCGATCACACCGACGAACACGAGGCTGTCTGCCAGGTAGAGGCCGATCGTCCGGGCCGGATGACGGCGGATGAACCGGAACGCGGCCAGCAGCGCCCCAATCATGCTGCGGCGGTCTTCGACCACCGCCCGGACCTTGGCGTAATCCAAGAGCAGGTTGAACGCGACGATCGCGCTGCCGAACAGGACATAGAGCGCCAGGCGGAGGAAGAACGCGTGCCGCTCCTCTGTCCAGTTGTGCGTGGCCCACGGGTAGAAGACGTCGAACAGCCAGCGATGAAGGGCGCCGAACAGGATGAAGTATCCGACGGCGGCGAACAGCGCGAGACGCAGGAACCGGAAGAAGTAGACGCCGCAGGCGGAAAAGAACGCCGCGGTGCGCGTCGGCCGATTCCGGGCATACCGATCGAGGATCCCCCCGACCAGGAAGGTCCAGAGCAGGAGATAGGCGGCCGCGGCGCCGGTGATGACGAGCGCCTGCGGTTGCGCATCGAGGACGGCGCCGAGGTTCGACAGCACCGCGCCGAAGCCGAGGATGCGGGGCGTGAACGTCACCGCCACGCCGCTGGCCTCGGACGAGAAGGTCTGCCACCAGTCGGAATTGACGCCAGCGGCTGCGGTCTCGGCCGCGAGACTCGCGCCGAGGCTCTCTCTCAGCATGCCGCGCAGGACGAGCCCGAGCGGCAGCGCCAGCAGGAAGGTGAGCGCCAGCACGCCGGCCAGCACCGCCGGTGCGGCGTTGACGCGGCGCATCCCGTCACGAAGGGACTTCAGTACCATAAGGAAAATCTGAGAATCGACGAATCTGAGTTTCAGACGAAGAAGGCGGCCGTCAGCAGGAGGTCCTGCAGCCAGGACATCCATTTGAGCGTCCACTTGGTCGCGGCCTCGTCGCCGCGCGGTTCCAGCGTCCGGCTGTTGTTCGCGTAGTCGATGTCGAGCAGCAGCACCCGCTCGGGATCGACCTGCGCCGACAAGGCCGCGGCCTTGCGGTTGTAGGTGAACATCTTCCAGCGGTCGCGGCCGTCCCAGCGCTCGCGCACCTTCTCGCCGTTCCTGAACGTCACCAGCACGTCAACCGGGAAGATCCCTTCGCCGAGCCGCCGCACGACCACCGTCGTCTTGAACTGCCCGGGGGTCGGGTTCTCCGCCTTGTACTCGACGCGACCCTTCGTCTCGAAGAAGCCGCTGGCGACGACCGGGCCGCTACTGAGCTCGCTCACCGCGTAGTCGAACACGTTCGAGCTGCGGTAGACCTGGTCGAAGAACCATGTCATGTCGCGGCCCGTCACCTCGTTCACGACCGCGAAGAAGTCCTGCGGCTTCGGGTGCCGAAACTTCCAGCGGGCGAAAAACGTGGACATGATGCGCTGCACGGTGGACCAGCCCAGGTGCCGCTCGAGCGTGTGCAGCCAGAGCGCGGTCTTGCTGTAGGAGAGCGCCCCCCCGGCCGCCGGCCAGTAGCGCCAGGACGGCGTGGCCTGCGCGTCCAGCTTGGCGCCGTCGCGGTAGGTCGCCAGCCGGTTCTCGTCCACTTCCCGGGAAATCGGGATGTCCCGCAGTACGTACGGCACGAAGCCGCCGAACAGCCGGATCGAACTGAAGTTTGGGCTGAAGGCGAGCGCCATCGTGCGCCCGGTCGAAAACGTGTTGAATCCCTCGTCGAGCCATGCATCCTCGAACTCGTTGTTGCCGACGATGGCGTACCAGAACTGGTGGCCGCACTCGTGTACCGTGACGCCCTCCGGGTCGGCCACGTTCGAAGGGGCGATCCATCTGGTGCCGGCCGTGAACAGCGTCGGGTACTCCATCCCGCCTGCCCCGCTCTGCCACGCGGGATCAACAATCGTGATCTGCCGGTACGGGTACGGGCCGAACCACTGGCCGTAGTAGCGAAGCGCGGCGCGGGTCGCGTCGAAATGACGATCGGCCTGGCCGACGTGCTCCCTCTGGAGCAGGAGGCGCATCTCCACCGACGGGAGGCCCGCCTGCTCGAACCGCGCCTGCGTCACGATGTAGGTCGGGCTCGTGGTCCACGCGAAGTCGTGCACGTCTTCCTGGTAGAAGCGGTGCGTGGTCGTGGCATCCGCGTTGTCGTGCGACTCGCGCTCGACGCCCGTCGCCCCCACCACCCAGCCCTTCGGGACGGTGAGCTTCACGTCGTAGATCCCGTAGTCGGAGAAGAACTCTGTGCCAGCGTGGAACTGGTGGCAGTTCCAGCCGTCCTCCTGCAGCACGCCGACTTTGGGGAACCACTGCCCGAGAAAGAAGGTGTTGCCGATGACGCCGGTGCGTGCGAAGGTCCGCGGCACCTGGGCGGTCCACTCGAGATAGACGTTGACGGTTTCTCCGGGCGCCACCGGCCGCGGCAGGGGCACCACCATCACCGTCTCGTCGTCCTTGTTTCCATCGTCGGGGGCGTCGAAGCGTCGCTGGGCGGTGAGATCGATGGGCGGCGCCCCGCCCACGCCAACCAGCCGGATCGCCGTGACGTTGATCCAGCCCCAGTCCTTCTCGGCCAGCGTGCCGGCCGGCCGCCCCATCCGGCCCGCGGAGGCGCGTTCCCGCAGCCAGGTCGAGCGGGTGTTCTTGAACGCGTTGTAATAGAGGTGGTAGCGAAGCTCGGACGTGGAGACGCCGGTGATGTTGCGCCATGTCAGCCACTCGCGCCCGGTGATCGTCCGCTGGTCAGGGTCGAGGCGCGCCTCGACCTGGTAATTCGCGTTCCGGGGCGACAGGGCGCCCGGGGCGGGGAAGACGGCAGGCGAAGCCGTCACCGGGGCGGACGGCGTTTTCGCGCCACGGCGAGGCGCGGTCCGAGCTCGTTGTCCGTCGAGCGTCACCACCCCGATTTCGATCATGAGCAGCAGGGGGATCAGCAGCTGCAACCAGCGGCGCATGGCACCTCCGTGTGGACCAACAGCGCCATGCTACATCAGATCGACTTGACGACCTTGATCTCCTGCTCGGTCCTGACCTGGAAACTCCTGAAGTTCGAGTAGATGGCGCGCCCCTCGATCGTATAGCTTCCCTGTCGGTAGGCCTCGCGCATCTCGGCCGGCACCCACAAGCCGAGCGAGTCGCTCCGATGGAAGACCACGGTGACCTCCGCGGTGACGGTGGTCCGATCGTCGGACAGACTCACCCGGGTCGCACGCACAAACGTCTTGATGATCCGGCCGGTCAGCGGATCGATCCAGAACGAGCCGGACGCAGGCACATCCACGCCGGTGGGGCTGCTGATGACGGTGGGCCGAGTCGGTTCCTCGAAGTCCACCCGGAGGGTGCGGACACCCTCTACCGTTTCCTCGCGGCCCCGGCGAAACCGGAACGACCGGATGTTGGGTTCGAGGAGGAACGTGAGGGCCAGCGTCGGGACGTTGATGTTCGACTTGGGCGACACCAGGTTGTAGCGCGAGCCCTCGTCCTGCACGCGGGCCGCGGCACCCATGGCGTTGGCGGGCGGCGACTCGAGGAAGAGCGTGCGCAGCCGGTCTTCACGATCGCGGATTGCCCTGCCATCCACCTCGAACACGTCGCGGAAGGGCACCCACGTCTTGCCGTCCGGCGCGGTCACCAGCAGGAAGTCGGACTTCATCCGCCGTATCTCGACCGGACGCAGTGCGAGGTTCGTCTGCGTGTAGTCTTCTTCGGCCACGACGTTCCGGAACTCGCTGAAGTACCCGGTCAGGTATTCCGCGCTGCGTGCCACGACGGTGTCCACCTCCGGGTCTGGGTCGGAGCCGCGGCGCCGGGATTTGTCCGGTTCGCGCCCCGAAACGGGCTGCGGGTCGTCCGGCAGGTCGCGCGCGCCCATCGGTTGGACCGGTGGCGCAAAGACCGCCAGGAACGGCGGGTCGTCGCGTCGAACGTAGCGCCGGGCGAAACGCACGACGACGTTGGGGCTGGAGACCGTCACCTTGACGGCGTGGGTCCGGCCATCGCGGTCCGCTGGCGTCGCGTCCAGTTCCAGGTGGTAGGCCCCCGAGACGGCAAGGCCGAGACGGTCGAGCGCCTGATCCACGTTGCGGCCGACGCGGACGACTTCACCGCCCGTCGATCCGCTCAGTTGATCCAGTTCGCTCCAGGTTCCCCTCTGGCCGGCGGCCGGCAAGCCAAGCACGTGTACCACGGCCCGTGACCCGACCGCCGCCGCCTCCGCGGCCTGGAGGTGATTCCTGACGGCCGCGGCAGCGCCGCGTTCGACGTCGGCGAGGCCAGCCGTGACGAGGACGACCGTTTTCGGCCCCGGCACCACCCGCAGCCCGGCGAGGAGCCGCGTGAGTGTTTCGATCGGGTGCTCGCGGCGCTCGTTCGGGTCGGGGACCGGCTCGCGCGACAGGTCCCCCGCCTGGCGCGATTCCTCAACCGGCCTGGCGGCCGTCGTCGTCTCAACCCCGGCCGCGCCAGACGCCGCTGACGATGCGGCGGAGACATCTGTGACCGGGGGATCGGCGCGGATGTCGTCGGTCCTGGCCAGCGCGTCTATCGGCGTCGCGCGACCCACGAGGCCCCGCAGGGTGTCACGGACCGTCACACGGTCGTTCTCAAACGACACGGCCATCGCGTCCGCCCGCATCGGAACCGCGATGAGCGCGACATGATCGCCCGGGCCAAAGCGGTCGAGCAGGCGGTCGGCGGCGGCGACGATGTTCTTTTCGGCGCCGCGCGGGAAGCTCGTCTCGTCCACCACCACGAGGATCGTGCGCGACGGTTCGAACAGGGAGGCCCCTTGCGCCCCCCCGGATCTCAGGGTTCCGCGCGCCGCGGCTTCCGCGCCCGGGCCGCGATGGACGTACCGCGCCGACGTCACGTTCCGGGGGCTCCCGTCAACCGTCACCGCGAACTGATCCGGGCGCATATCGGCCACCGGCCGTCCCTGGCTGTCGAAGACGAACGCGTCGATCGACAGCGGCGAGGCCGGGCCTGGCTGGCCGCTGGCCACCACCCCGGCGGTTCCGGCGGCGGCCAGCACCGTGGCCATCATGTATGCCAACACCGCGTGGCGGTGCATCAAAACTCCTTCGCCCTTGACGCCTGTTTGCTGTCGCACTAGTCTACCCCTCTCTACCTCTTTCTGCCGTGAAGCCGAAGCATCTGGGCCGGCGGCCAGCGTTGGACCGGGTTCGGGAGGGCTGTGACATGTCTGATTCGTCGTGCCAGCTTCGGTTGCCGCCAGCCGGGCTGCGGGCGAGGTTCCGCCGCGGCGACCTCGTGCGCCCGACGGCCGGCCTGGCGCCCGGGTTCGTGCAAGCCAACCTGGTCGTCCTCCCGCGTGCACTCGCGTTCGACTTCCTCGTGTTCACGCAGCGCAATCCGAAGGCGTGCCCGTTGCTCGAAGTCGTCGAAGCCGGCTGTGCCGAGCCCCGGGTCATGGCACCCGGGGCCGACCTGCGCACCGACGTTCCGAAATACCGGGTGTACCGCGACGGCGTGCTCGTCGAGGAACCGATCGAGCTCACGCGGTGGTGGAGCGACGACCTCGTCTCGTTTCTGATCGGCTGCAGTTTTACCTTCGAGTCGGCGCTGATCGAGGCGGGCATCCCGGTGCGCCACATCGAACAGTGCACCAACGTGCCGATGTTCATCACGTCGGTGCAGACCGTCCCCGCGGGGGCGTTTCACGGGCCGACGGTCGTGTCGATGCGGCCGGTTCCCGCGGAGAAGGTGGTGCGCGCGGTGCAGGTGACCTCGCGTTTTCCGGCGGTACACGGCGCGCCGATTCATATCGGCGACCCGGCAGCCATTGGTATCCGCGACCTGATGCACCCTGACCTTGGCGACCCGGTCGAGATCCGGCCGGGGGAAGTGCCCGTGTTCTGGGCCTGCGGCGTGACGCCCCAGGCCGTGGCGATGTCATCGAAGCCGCCGTTGATGATCACGCACGCGCCGGGACACATGTTCATCACCGACCGCAGGGACGCGGAGTTCTCGGTGTTGTGAGGCGTGAGGCGCGGCGCCAGGCGCGCGGCCCCGCACCCTCTCTCGTCGTGGCCCAGGGACGCGCATGTCAATCGAGAACATCGTCCTCTCACGAGACCACCGGGGCATCTCGGCGTTGACGCCGTACCTCGCTCCCGATTTCTGCGAGCGCGCCGCTACCCTGATCCTCGGCCACCCGGGCACGGTGCTCATCGCCACCGGTTTTTACGTGCCGGCGGGAGGCGCGACCGAGACCGATGGGCCGCTGGGCGCTATCGCGCTCGGGAATGTGATCGCGTCGCTTGGATCGCGCGTGCTGTACCTGACCGACGCCTACACGGCGCCGCTGCTTCACGGGCTGCTCGGGAAGGATGGAGAAGTGCTCGAGTTTCCGATGATGGACCACCAGGCGAGCTGGCGGCACGCGGCGGACCTGCTCGCCTCGCTGGCGCCGAGCCTGACGATTGCCGTCGAGCGCTGCGGGCTGACGGAGGAAGGCGTCTACCTCAACATGCGCGGCGCGGACGTCTCCGGGTATCACGCGAAGATCGACTACCTGTTCCGCGAACACGACTGCAGCGTGGGCATCGGCGACGGCGGGAACGAGATCGGGATGGGCAACCTGGCGGCCGCCATCCCGATGGTGATGCCGATTGCCGGGCGTCCGTGCGCGACGGCCACCACGCAGCTGGTGATTTCCACCGTGTCGAACTGGGGCGCGTGGGGCGTCGTCGCCGCGATGTCGCGGCTGCGGCAGCAGAACCTGCTGCCCACCGTCCGCGAGGCACGCGACCTGCTCGTGCAGGCTGTCGCGCTCGGCGCGGTGGACGGGACGACCGGCAAGCACACGGAAAGCGTGGACGGGTTCCCGCTCGAGGAAAACAACCGCGTACTGGCCGAGATGCACGGCTGGCTCGCCGGTCACGGAATCGGCTAGGCGCCCTCCTATCGCCGCAGGATCTGCGGCAGCAGGTCGGGGCCGAGCGACACTTCCTCACGGACCACGAGCGTCCATCTGCCGCGGCCGCGGCGGGTCTGCGGGGCGAGATAGTCCCAGGTGACAATGCCGACCTCGGCCTCGAGGACATACGCCGCGCCGAGCCGCGCATCGAGCCCCGTCGACGTGACGCTGCCTTCTTCCCACGTCACGTTTTCCTTCACCACGAAATCGGCCGTGATCGTGTGGCGCCCGGGCTGCACCGTGATGACGCCGAGCAGCGTGTCCTTCACGTCCTTGCCGTCGATCGTCACGTCCCTGATGCCGCCGCCAACCGTGACCGTCGGCAGCAGTTCCTTGGGAGCCTCGGCCACCAGCTTCGCGATCAGCCCTTCGTCGGTCAGGCAGTTGGCCGCCTTCCGGCGAACCCACCTGGACGGATCCTTGCGCGCGATCTGCGCCAGCAGCTCCTGGCTGTGCAGCCGCTCGATGGCCGCGCCGCGCTCGATCGGCCCCGGTCCCTTCTCGTCCTGGGCAATCCGCGACAACGCGTCCTGATCGATCAACCCGCGAATCGCGGCGAGGCGGAGGTTGCGGACGGTGCAGGTCCTGGCGAGCTCGGAGAGCACCGACTGGTCGGTCAGCTTCCGCACGGCCGCCAGCCGAACCGCTGGCGTGGTGGCGTTCGACCGAGCCAGCTGCACGCAGGCCTGCTGGTCTCCCTCCTGGCAGTCGGTTGACAGCTTGACTTGCGTGGGCCCAGGCGGCGACTGCACGGCGAAAACGATGAGGGCCAAGGTGAGAACACTCATTCGCGCCGGCCTCCTTCCAGCCGGCCCTGCGCTCGCGAACGACACTACCTTGCCCGGCGCGGAGCGTCAAGTGGGCGGCGACGTCCTGACCGCTCGGGGATGACCGGGCGCTCGACTCCCTACTTGCGAACCACCGCGGCGGCAGGCGCCAGGCCCGGGCAGTACATCGCGCCGTAGCTGAGATATTGGTGCACCGGATCGCGCGGATAGCGGATGTCCACCTTCGTGATCGCGCCCTTCGCGTCGGTCTCCGCCACCAGCTCCGCGTTGATGCCCGCCCAGTATGTGGGGAGATCGAGCTTCTGGTAGCGGGCCACCACCTGATCGCGCAGCGCCGGGTTGAAGTGCACGCCGTACGTGTCCACGAGGGCCTTGATGGCCGCGTAGTCGCCCTCGGCCTTGATCCGCATCAGCTCGGCCAGCAGCGTGCCGACCGCGTCGCGCATCTTCGGATAGTCGGTCACCTGAACGTAGGTCTTGCCGTTGCGGTCGGTCATCGCAATGGCGCCGTTCGTCTCCATGATGTAGTTGGCGATGAGGGCGCGGTTGCGCTGGTGGTCTTCCTCGATCGTGTCGCCGCCCGGGATACTCCGGAGCTGCGTGACGACGGCCAGCGCGGCCATGTCGTACATGGCCCTGGCTTCCTCGTCCTGGTTCGTGACGAGGCCAAGATCCTTCAGCTTCGGGTCCCACGCATTCCAGAGCGCCATCAGGTCCGCGCGCGCCTCCTCCAGCGTCGAGGCGTACTCCTTCAGGTACGGCTCCGCCCCGCCTTTCAGCCTGGCACTCAGTTTCCCGGACCCATGGCCAATCACCTCGTGCAGCGCGGTTTCGAGATCGTCAGCCTCGGCGCCGTATTTCCCGAGGCGCGCGATCACCTCCGGGCTCGGCCCGAACTCCCTCGTGGACGCCTGGCCGCTGGCCGCATTCAGTGTGCGGCTCGACCCGGTGAACAGGAAGTTCTTCGTCCCGTACTTCTCGTGGATCTCGTTTTCGTTCGGCAGGTTGTCGCCGGTCGTCGTCACGCCGAAGTCGCCGGTTTCAATCAGCGTCTCGACGGCCTTCACCACCGGCAGCTTGAAGTCCTGCTTCTTGTACCTGGCATCCCAGGGCGCCTTCTGCTCGAAGTAGGCGGCGTTGTCCGCCAGCTTCGTCATCGCCTCCGTGACCCTCTTGTCGGTGATGCTGACGAAGGCCTGCGAGCTGCCCTTGCGGCCGCGCGCGTCCCGGTATACCTCGATGAACCCATTGGCGAAATCGACCGTGGCGTTGTTCTGCACCCAGGAGGCGCCAAACGTCAGGTGGTCGGCGAATTCGCCGGTCTGGTAGAACCGGATCAGATCCCCGATCACCGTCGCCTGCGCAGGCTCGGCCATCGTCCTGGCCTTTTCGAGGTGCCCGATCGCGTTCTTCAGATACATCGCGTAGAGACCAGGTGCGACACGACCATCCGGCGTGCCCGCGCGATACACGTCCTCGCGGAGCCGGCCGTCAGCGCCTTTCACGAGGCGCGAGTTGAGGGGGTACTTCTCGCGGACGCTCTTCAGGTCGGCCACGGTGACGCCCTGGTAATACGTGTTCGAGCTGGCCTGCAGGATGTCCTGGCCGCCGCGCGGGCTCTTGGCCGTGAGCATCGGTTCGAAGTCGGCATCGAAGAAGGCGCGGTCGAGGCGCGCCAGCTCCTGTTCGAGGGCTGCCGGGGTCTCGAGCGGGGGAAGGTCCCCATACGCGGTCTTCATCGCACCGTTCTTCTGCGCCGAGAGCGCCGCCTGCCGCAGGTCCGCCCTCGTGAAGCCGGGGAGGAACTTCTGTGCGGTCGTGTCGTTGTGGTTTCCGCGGTTCGCCCAGAACAGCTTGGCGAACCCGACGATCTTCGTCGTCACCGCCGCGTCGAGGCCGTCGGAGTGCGCGACGACCTCCTCGAGCAGCCGCTTCTGCGCCAGGCCGAACCTGGAGGCCTGGTCGTAGAAGATCGGGTCAATGGCAATGGCGGCCTGCGTGAGCCAGTAGGCGAGCTGCTGCTGGCGCGCATCGAGCGCCTTGAAGCTCTCGGCCTGCACCTGGATGAAGCCGGTCGTGCCGACGCGGTCCACCAGCACGTCAGCCTTCGCGGCGGGCGCCGGCGTAGGGGCGGCTTGCGAAGCCGCGGGTTCCGACTTCCGGGGCGCCGAGCAGGACAGCCACACACAGGCCGCGGGAACGAGCATCAGCCACACCACATTCTTCATGACCGTCCTCCGGCCCCACCCTATCGCCGCGGTCGAGATCGAGAGCCTTCCTCGAGACCCCATCAGCGTCGACTGTCACCCCACCCTATCGCCGCGGTCGAGATCGAGAGCCTTCCTCGCCCCCATCACCGTCGACCATCACCACACGGCGGCCGACACGCTCGACAAGTGACGGCCCAATATTCAAGCCCGTTCCAGCCTGGTTGAAGGCCGGGGCCCCATCTGCTCCTCGACGCTGCGCACCTTGTCGTCGAGCGACTGTGCCTTGTCGGTGCGGGTGCCGACACGGAGGCCGCTATGCACGCGCGGCGCGCCCATCTGGTGCATCACCTCGTGGCACCGCTTGACGGCCCCGAACACGTCGTCCCACTCGCCTTCGATGTTGGTGCCGAACGCGTGCAGCGTGTGCGACAGGCCTGCCTCCTGGAGCACGCGCTCGCACGCGGCCACGTACGCCGACACGGACACGCCGACGCCGAGCGGGACGACCGATAGATCAATCATGACCTTCATGGAATTCCTCCTGTCCGGCGCTCCCCACACGCCTCACCCCGTCGGCGTGTTCAGGCCCGGGAGTCTCCTCCGGCCATTCTCTCACAGACGGATTTCTCGCGGTGACACCGGCTGATCAGTGGTGCACCCGCTGGAGGAGCTGAGAGCCCACGGTGCGGGTGACGCGCGTGGGCGACAGGCGGCGTGGCCGTGGCAGGTTCTGGAGTACTCCGACGGCCGGTTCGAGGCGGCTGGCGAAACCGGCGTCGCCGAGCTGGGACCCATATTTATGGTAAGCTGTACAACCATATGAAAACGACGGTCGACCTCCCGGATGGGCTGCTCATCGCGGCCAAGAAGAAGGCGGCCGAGGAACGCCTCACACTGAAGGTGCTGATCGAGCGCGGTTTGCGCCGGCAGCTGGCGAAGGCACCGGAGGGAAGGTCCCGCGGCCACGCCATTCGTTGGATCACCGTCAATGGGGGAGTGCCTCCGGGCCTGGACGTTCGCGACCGCGCGCTCATGCGGGAGTGGATCCGGCGCAATCGATGATCGCCCTCGACACGAACCTGCTCGTCTACGCGCATCGGCGCGCCACCCCGGAGCACAAGGCCGCGCGGCGGGCCATCGAGCGCGCGCGGCAGAGCGGTCTCGGCTGGGGCATCGTCGACGCGGGCCTCGTCGAGTTCTACGCGGTCGTGACGCACCCGGCCGCGGCGGGCCGCCCGTCCACCGCCGCCGAGGCCGGCGCGTTCCTCGACGCTCTGGTGACCGCTGGCGCCCGGCTCTGGGCGCCACGGGAGGCGTTCTCGTCCCGGTTGTTCCAGCTCGCCGCCGACCTCGATGTCGCCGGTTCCGGAATCTTCGACCTGCAGATCGCGCTGGCGGCGCTCGACAACGGCGCCACGCAGATCTGGACGCACGACGCGCAGTTTGTCCGCGTGCCGGGACTTCGGGTCGTCCATCCCCTGCATGTCGGGCCAACCGATCGTTGAGGCGCCCCTCTGGCAGGCGCCGCCAGCGTCGGGTGCTATGATCGCGGAGTGAATCGACAGGATCTTCTCGCCTTCGCTCACCGCGACTGGTCGCTCGTCGCCGAGGCCAAGGCGGAGTTCTGGCAGGACTGCAAACGCCACCGCACGCCCGACGACATCCTGGCCATCGGCGAACAGCTCCGCCGGCATGCGCGGGCCGTGCGTCCCGACTGGCCCAGTGAATCCGAGCGTACCGCCGACCTCGCCGTTCACCTGCGCGTGACGGAGGCCCTGCGTGCCGTGTCCCCCCGGTCCCGCTGATCTGCTCGCCGATCTTGCGCACGAGCTCGCGCGCCTCCGCGTCCCGTGGTATGTGTTCGGCGCCCAGGCCGCCCTGATCTGGGGCCGGCCGCGCTTGACGACCGACGTGGATGTGACCGTGCCGCTGGGAGCACTGGACAGCCGCGCATTCCTGAGCGCCCTGCAGGCACGCGCGTTCGACCTGCGTATCGTCGCCACGCCGGAGTTCGTCCGGCAGACCCGCGTGCTGCCACCGTCCACCAGCCGACGGGCCTCGCGGTCGATGTCGTGTTGGCCGGGCCGGGCCTGGAAGACGAGTTCCTGGCCCGAGCCGTCACGGTGGAGATTGGGGGCGCGGCCGTTCCCATCATCAGTGCCGAGGATCTGATCGTGACCAAGATCCTGGCGGGACGGCCCAAGGACATCGACGACGTCCGCGGCGTGGACTGTCCACCTCTGGGCCTTGTGGCGAGGGCGACAGTGAAGGCGCTGCGTCCTCCGCGGAGGTCCCGGGCCCGGGACCATGCGGCGGGCCGGCCTCAGTAGTGGTATGTTTGGCGGGTCATCCTGGAGGCTGAAATGGACCCACGTTACCCGATTGGCACGCTCGACCCGGCCGACGCCACGCCCCTCTCCAGTGTCATCGACGAGATTGCTGCACTCCCCGGGGAACTCCGGAAGCAGGTCTCCCGCCTGACGATGAAGCAGATCGAAACACCGTACCGCGAGGGCGGGTGGACGGCCCGCCAGGTGGTGCATCACCTGGCCGACAGCCACCTCAACTGCTACGCGCGCTTCCGACTCGCGCTCACCGAGGAGGCCCCGACGATCAAGCCTTACAGCGAGAAGGCCTGGGCGGAACTCCCCGACGCGAAGAGCGGATCGGTCGATATGTCGCTGGCGCTCGTCGAGGGATTGCACGCCCGGTGGGTGGCGTTGATGCGTGCGATGACGCCGGAGCAGTTTGCAAGGACCTTCGTGCATCCCGAACGAGGCGCGATGACGCTCGAACGAACCTCGCGCCTCTACGCGTGGCACTGCCGCCATCACCTGGCGCACATCGCGGTGTCGGCGTCGCTGGGCGTGTAGACCCGCACGACGGGGCCACACGAGAGACGGCCGAGCCGCGCCACACTCTCCCGCTTGCCCACCGTGACAACCTGGCCAATCACGTCGGCGCGATCGAGTGTGAATCACCCTCATGAGACGCCGTCTTGAACGGCCGGCGCTGCTTCCGGACGGCGGCTTTCAGCCTGGCGGTCACGTCGTCGCTACTTCTTGACCGGTCCGTCGTCCGCCTGGCCATGGCGAATCTCCTTGCTGCTGGGCTGCGGGGAGTCTGACGGAATGGGACTCAGAGGTGAGCGGGTGTCCTCGATTGGGGACGCCCGGGGCGAATTAGTCGCCACGCAGGGGCAGGAATGCCTGAAAAACCACCTGTTCCTGCTTGGCATTACGGTTGCGTTCTGAAGTGGTGTCGGTCCTTCCGGTCGTCGCTCAACAGGAAACCAGGTTCGGTGAAGGGCTGGCGAATGGAGTGGCATATGAACATCCAACAGACGTTCACGTCCGCTGTCGTCGTGGCCGCGCTCGGTCTCGTGTCGGTGCCGGCCAGCGCCCAGGACCAACGCGGTAACGGGCATCAGCGTGGCGGCGGTCGCGCCACGGCCAGCCAGCCGGCGCCGCAGCAGGATCGTGGGGAGCGGGCGGTGCCGCGCCAGTCGCCGCGCGAGGTGGCGCCGCAGCAGCGCCAGGGCGCACCGCGATCGTCGGAGAGCCGTCAGTACTCGGGTGCCCAGTCGGTGCCGGGGCAAAATCGTGCAGAGCGAGCGGTGCCGGGGCAGTCGCTGCGTGATGTGGCGCCGCAGATGCGCCAGGGCGCACCGCGCCCGTCGGACAGCCGTCAGTACTCGGCTTCCCAGTCGGCGCCTCGCGCCTACGGGAACCGGCAGGATCAGCAGTATCAGCAGTATCAGCAGCGGGCGGTGCCGCGTTCCTACGACCGGCCGTCGTACCAGTCGCCCGCGTACCGTAACGGCGACTCTCGAGGGTACGGGTCGTCCTCGTACCGTAACGGCTACTCTCGAGGGTACGGGTCGTCGCGGGACAGCTATCGCTCGTACCAGTCGCGCCCCTTCTTCTACTCAGAGCGGTACGACCGGCCGTACAACTACGTGCCGTATCGACCCTTCTACTTCTCGCGGCCGTACTTCTCGTTCAGGTCGCACCTGAACCTCGGGCTGGGGCTGTGGCTGGGCTACTCGGTGCCTTATCCCTACGCCTACATGGGGGACTACAGGCCCAGGGTGTACGGTTACTACCCGGAGGGGTCGCTCAGTGTGAACCCGGAGGGACCGATTTACGGCGGCATCAGCTTCGACATACAGCCTGCCGACGCGGATCTGTTCGTGGACGGGGAATACGTGGGCCAGATTGGCACCTTCGGGGCGACGTCAGAACCGCTGACGCTCAGGCCTGGTGAACACCGAATCGAGGTGCAGCGCGAGGGCTTCCGCTCGATGGCGTGGGATGTGACGATCGAGCCGGGAGAGGTGATTCCCTACCGCGCGGTCATGGAGAGGTACTGACGCGTCAAGGATCGGAGGCCAGAGGTCAGGGATCCGGGATTAGGGACCAGGGTCAGTCACGCGGGAAACGAAGAGGGGCGGCCGGGCGGCCGCCCCTTTGGTTTATTGCGGGGCTGAAGCCCCGCACTATACCTTGCGCGGCGCGCTATTTCTTCGGAAGCGCAATCTGCTCCGTCGTTGACACCTGGAACTGCCGGAACCTGGCGTAGGTCGCCGTTCCCGTGATGGCGAGGTTCCCGGTCGCATACTTTTCTTCCATCATCACCGCCAGCCACAGACCGGGGAGTTCCTCGCGAGGCGCGTACGTGACGATGATCGTCGCGACCGACGCCTTCAGGACCGTGCGGCAGATCCGCCCGTTTGCCGGCTCCACCCAGAGCCTGCCCGATGCCGGGACGTCATCGCCCCCGGACGTCTTGATGATCGTGGGGTGGCTGGTTTCCGAGTAATCGAGGATCGATACCCGCCGGCCTGCCAGCGTCTCCTCGCCGGCCCTCCTGAAGCTGAAGCGATGGCGGTTCTTCGGTTCGAGGAACCAGAGCGCCAGCGTGGGCAGGTTGAGATTTCGCCGGATGGGCCCGATGTTGTAGCGGGCGCTCTCACGCAAGATTTCGTTGGCGCTCTCCCGCGCGACGTCGGGCGCCGACTGGAGAAACAGCTTGACCAGCCGGTCCTGCCGATCGCGGACGCGCCCGCCATCGACTTCGAAGACGTCGCGAAACGGCAGCCATCCGTCGAGGCCCGGGATCTTCACCAGCAGGAAATCCGACACGAGCTGCCTCGACTTCGTCGTCCCGCCTGCAGGCGTGCCGTTGAGGATCACCGTGACGCCAGACTCGCCGCGAACTTCCTGCGTGTAGGTCTCCTCGGACACCACCGACGACAGCTCTCGCCCGTAGTCCCATACGTACTGCGAGACGCGGTCGAGGAGGAGATCCAGCGATGAATCGTGTGGCGCCGGCGGCAGGCCAGGGGGCCGTGGGTGTTCGTCGGCCGCGGCCGACGGCGGGCTCGCGCGCGGGGACAACGCGTTGACGAGCGCGTTGGGGGCGAGGCGGCCCGGCGCCACGCGTCTGGCGGCCTGGACGGTGAGGTCGGGGCGCCTGGGCAGCGTCACCTGCAGCGCATGGGACACCGGATCCGAATCGCCAGGCAGCGGCGCGAGCAGCAGCAGGTACGAGAACGCAAGCTGGCCGGCGAGCCGCTCGAGCGCCTGCTCGGGCTTGCTGGTCAGCGGGATCAGACGGCCGCCCGTCTCCTGCGCGAGCAGGTGCAGGTCGCGGGCGCCTGCTTCCCCGAACCGCGAGGACGAGGGCACCTGGAGGACGAAGATCCGCGCCTGCGCCCGTGCCGCGTCCTCGACCACCGCCTGCGCAAGGGACGCCGCGTCGGTGGCGACCAGGCCGGACGAGATGAGCAGGACTGTCTTGGCCCCGGGCGCCATCCCCAGCACCTGGAGAATCTGGCGCAGGCCGGAGAGCGTGGAGATCGCGTGCGCCCTCGAGACGGCGGGAGACACCGTCTCGCGCTCACCTGCTCTGCCGGCGGGTCTCGGGTCATCCAGCGCGGGGATCGTGCCCGGAGGCCCTGTCGGCCTCTCCGGGCTCGTGTCGGCTCGTGCGGAGCCGGCGGCTCCTCTACCGACCGGCCGCGGCGCGTCATCTGCCGCTGCGCGGGTGTCTGCCGCGGCGCGCACGTCGGCTGTTGAGCGCGCGTCGGCCGCCTCGATGTTCAGCGCCTCGGCGCCCAGGGCGCCCAGGGCGCGCAGGTTCGCCAGCGTCTGTCTGATGGCCGCTCGATCGAACGAGATGGCGGCGCCGGGCCGTGCGGGGAGCGACACGACGGCGATGCGGTCGGAGAGGCCGAGCAGCGCGAGGCAGCTATTCACGACCTCGCGCGCGCGTGTCTCGTCGCCGGGGAAGAAACTGGCCTGGTCGAGGATCGCCACGATCGTGCGACTGGGCTCGGGGATGGGCAGCACTTCTCCGGGCGTCGTGGCCGTCCTGGACGCTGCAAGGAGGTTGGCGCCCGGCCCGCGGTAGAGGCGCGCGATCGCCATCCCGGCACGTCGTCTTCCGTCGATGCTCACGGCGAAATCGCGTGCGCGCAGCCCCTCGACGGGCGCGCCCTTCTTGTCCACGACGATCGCCTCGACGACGAGCTTGGGCGGCGCGTCGAGCGTCAGGGGCGGCGTGTCGGGCTCGACGGTTGGCGCTCCACCTCGCGGAGCGCCGCCGGTGGTGGCGCACGCGGCGGTGACAGCCAGCAGGCAGACGAACCCGGCCTCGCCGAAGTACCGACGGAGGCGTGCGTTCATCGGGTTCCCTATCACAGCGTCGAGCCGGAACGATAGAGGTTCGACCGTGTGATTATACGGGACTACTCCAGCCCCAGCCGCTGTCGTTTCAAGTACAGGCCTTTTCGGGAGAGGCCGAGCATCTGCGCGGCCTCTTCGATGCCGCCGCCGCATCGAGCCAGCGCGTAGCGTATCTGCGCCCGCTCGGCGTGCTCGATCAGCGCGGCGTGTGGCTGGTCGAGGCGGACGACGATCTCGGTGGGCGCGAGGTTCGGCCGCTCGGTCGCGATCGTCTTCCGGCCGGCGGTGATGGCGGCGTCGAGGTGCTCGGGCATCAGCACGGCGCCGGGTTCCGCCATCGCGGCGAGGCGGCGCATCTGGTTCGCGAGCTGCCTGACGTTGCCCGGCCACTTGTAGAGCACCAGGTACTCCATCGTCTCCTCGGCGAGGTGGAGGCGATCCTTGCCGAAATCATTGGCGGCGCGGCGCAGGAAGTGCTCGGCGAGGGGCGGGACTTCCTCGCGGCGCTCGCGGAGCGGCGGCAGGTGCAGCGGAAACACGTTGAGCCGGTAGAAGAGGTCTGCGCGGAACAGGCCTTCGGACACGAGCTGTTCGAGGTTGCGGTTCGTGGACGCGATGATGCGAACCTCGACGTGCTGGGGACGCGAATCGCCGAGAGGCTGGATCTCGCCGGACTCGAGAAAGCGCAGGAGCTTGGGCTGAACGTCGAGCCCGAGGTCGCCGATCTCGTCAAGGTACAGCGTGCCGCCTGCCGCCGCGCGGATGATGCCCGGGCGATCGGATGTGGCGCCCGTGAACGACCCGCGGCGATAGCCGAACAGCTGGCTGTCCACGAGGTCGCGCGGGACGGCGGTGCAGTTGAACGGGACGAACGGGCGGTCGGCGCGCGGCGACGCGCCGTGAATCAACCGCGCGATCACTTCCTTGCCCGTGCCGGTCTCGCCGGTGACCAGCACGTTGATCGTCAACCCGGCCGCCTTCCGCGCCGTGGCCACCAGCGTGGTCATCTCGTTGCTGCAGAAGATGACGTCCTCCGCCTCGGGGTTCGGGTCGATCGGCCACAGCGCCACCCGCTCGCGCTCCTCGGTCCGCGCCTTGTGCTGGAAACGCGCCGCGACAACGAGCCGCTCGAGCGCGAGCAGCGTGACCAGCCGGCCCACCTCGTCTGGCGTCGCCACCGAGATGCTGTACTCGCGTTCCTGCCAGGTCCCGAGATCGATCCGCCGCGGCGGGCGGGCAACCAGCGCTCTGGCCTGCGGCCAGGAACAGCCGAACCAGGTGAGCACCTCGGGCCGATGTCCCGGTCTCGCCACGGCCAGCGCCGCCCGGGACACGCAGCGGGTGTCGAGCATCGCGTTCATGACCTCGCGTCCGACGACGGCCGGGTAGGCTCCGGAATCGACGAGCGAGGCGGCCCGCTCGAGCGATACCGCGGCGTCATGGCCCGAGGCGGCGACCAGCGGCGAGCACGCGTCGAGGCGGTGGACCACCTGCCGGGGCCGCGGCGGCAGCGAGCCGATCGGCCCCGCCGACTCGTGCCGCGCGGCAGGTGCGCCGGTCCTCCGGGCGATCGCGTCGGCGTAGCCGTCCACGAGGTTCGCAAGCGCCGTGTGGTTGCCAACGCTCGCGAGCGCCTGCCCGCCGCGCTCGAACCACCAGCGACCGGCGTCGCCCGATTCGTCGGCCGACAGCGCGGTTCCCACGACACGGCCGAATTCGGCCAGCAGCTCGATCGTGCCGGACCAGTTCACCGGCGCCGTTTCCGCGAGCACAGCGGCAGCCGACGCGGTGCGGCCGCGCCGCGTCTCGGCCTCGACGAGCAGCAGTCGGAGGACGGCGGTCAGAAGTGGATCGGCCAGATCACGCGAGCCGACGATCGCCGTGGTGAGCATGGCGACGGCTTCGTCGGGTCGGTCCTGCATGAGCAGCAGCTTCGCGCGCGTCACCGACGTCCACAGGCCGTAGTACCAGGATCCTTTCGGCGACTCCGGAGTCCATGTGCGGGCCGTAGCCAGGATGCGCCCGGTCTCGGCAAGGTCTCCTCGGGCAAGGCTCAATTGTGCCAGTCCGTCCGTAATCCCAGCCTGCGTCATCCCCGCCGGGGGGGAGAGCCGCGCGGCCCGTTCGAGGAAGCGCTCGGCGTGGACGAACCGCCCGCGCGCGAGCTCCACGTGCCCGAGATTGGTGATCGCGGCCCGCCGGATAGCAGCATGCCCCGACCGCGCCGACTCCCGCATGGCCCGCCGCGCCTCATCCCGCGTCTCACCAAGGTCGGAAACGGAAAAGGCGATGCAGGTAGCGGCTAACGCCGCCACGCCTTGGAACCAGTGGTTCCGCCTCCCAAGCATCACGGAACGGCCAATTCGGATGTGCTCTCGAGCGTTGTCGAAGAGTCCCCGCTGTGCCTCGATTTCGGCAACGAAGAGGTGTAGCGCGCCGGTGATCAGGCATTCGCCGACACGGGACACGTCGCGACGCACGGCCGGAAGATAAGCGGTCGCAGTCTCCAAGCCAGGCCCCTCGGCTAATGCCAGGAAGAGTCTTAGCTCGGCCCAGCAAACCTGTCGGGTGTCGCTCGCGGTTCGTGCCTCATCCAATGCTCGTCGATAGAACTCGATTGCGGAATCAGTTCTACCGGCGTTACGGTCGACCTCACCGAGCGCGATGAGGCAACGCGCCGCAAGCGAAGGGTCAACGAACTTTCGGTTGAGGAGGGTTTGAGCACGTGCAATCGCTTCGCGATCGCGTCCCGTACTCTGCAGCAGTTCGACGATTAGCGTCTCCCGAGCCAATTGGTCTTCAGGCCGCACTCCGGTCATCTTCAGGATGCCCCTGAGCGCTTCAGCGTATCGACCAGAGTCAACCAAGTTAGCGATGGTCTCCATGCGGACGTCCCTCAGATAGAAGCGACGATGGAGAATCTCGTGTTCCGGAGGCCGTGACGACTGGGCCTTGGTGAACCGCCGAGTGGAGAGAGAGGTTCAGAGGGGGAATGATAACGCCATCATTTGGCAACGATGCAAAAAAAGAAAAGCCTGCCAATGGGTGGTTGGCAGGCCGATATCCACGTGCGGGACCGCGATTCTGAGTCGTCGCATCCCGCGGGTGTAGCCATGCACGCGGCTAATGGGGATGGGATCGCGAGTCGGCGCGTTTCGGCAAGCGGTCGGGCGTCAGGTCGCAATACGCCCTGGTAGGCGCGGGAGGCCAGTGGGCCACTCCAACACGGGTCACTCGCGCGCTAGCCCGTCGGCCAGCGGCCGACGAGAGCCAAGAGGGCTTGTGCCTGCGCCGCCGACCGGAGTCCGGGCGCGACCCGCCCACCACCGGTGGCCGTTGCCGGCCGTGTCCCGCGGATCGTTCCGTGATCCCGAACCGCGGCGTCCTATCACGCCGTGTGTTGCGCTTGGCTCAGTTCAGTCACCCCAGACGATCCGGTCGCCCCAGACGATCCGGTCGCCCCACACGATCCGGTCGCCCCACACGATCCGGTCGCCCCACACGATCCGGTCGCCCCAGACGATGCGGTCGCCCC
>JANYLG010000137.1 GCA_025363775.1 Acidobacteriota bacterium
GGCTGAAGCCCCACGCCACACCGACCCTTCATCGGCAGTCCCCGACCCTTCATCGTCAGTTCCGACCCCTCGCGGGGCTGAAGCCCCACGCCACACCGACCCTTCATCGGCAGTCCCCGACCCTTCATCGTCAGCACCGACCCTTCGTCGTCAGCACCGACCCTTCGTCGTCAGTTCCGACCCTTCGTCGTCAGTTCCGACCCTTCATCGTCAGTTCCGACTTCCTATGCCCCTTCGAGCCTGAACTCCGTGTAGTCGAACCAGAAGCCGAGGCCCGTGATCACGTCGATCTCGGCCTGCACGATTGCCTCGTGGCCAGTCTCGATCTCGACGAAGCGCGCGAACAGCTTCTTCTCCTCGTCCTTCAGCTCGGTGACCATCTCCGAGAAGAACTTCGTCGCCTCGATCTCGAGCGCCAGCGCCTTCTTGAGCATGTCGAGCTCGACACCGAAATCCTGCTCGGCCATACGCTTGGTCAGCTTGCTCAGCGCGCCGTCAATCGCCTCCTGCGAGGGGATCACGGTCTCGAGCGCCGCAGCGGTCACCGCCCCGGTCTTCTCCCACTCCTCGAGCCGGCTCTCGAGGTACTGGACGTGGCGATCCTCCTCGTCGGCGAGCACGCTGAAGATCTTCCGCGCCACCGGATCCTTGAACTTCTTGGCGGCCTCCGAATAGACGTGCCGCACTTCGATCTCGAATTCAATCCCCGTCTTGATGGCCTGTTCGATGGTCACGCTCGGTCCCTCCGTGTCAGTCCATACCCCGGTCGATCCACAGCCAAAGAGCCTCGGCCGGGTGAACCCGCCCATTATGACACTACGCAGTGGACGCGCCGCCCCCGGTCGTCTCGAACACTCCCGTCTCGCGGTTCTTCCGCACCTGGTCCCACCTGAGATAGCGGCCGTTCATCGCGACGTAGACGCCAGGCGGCAGCACCTGCACGAACGACAACGCCGACCCGAGGTTGAACATGCCGTCCGAACTGCCGAACGCGTACGGGATCATCGCGCCCGTCAGCACGATCGTCTTCCCTTCCATGCCGGCGGATGTCGCCAGCGCCTGCGCCGTCTCCACCATGGTGTCGGTTCCGTGGGTGATGAGTATCTGCGTCTCGTCGCAGTGGAGGCAGTTTTGCACGATCGCCTGGCGGTCGGCCTCGGTCATGTCGAGGCTGTCCACCATCATGATCGTGCGCAGGTGCACGTCCACGCGGCAGCGCCCGAGACTCAGCATCTCGCCGACACGTGATTCCCTGAAGACGAGCCGGGCCTGAATCTCGTCGTACTGCTTGTCGAAGGTGCCGCCAGTGATGAGCATGCGGATGGGCATAGGTGGAGTGTACAATCAACCCCTATGCCCCTTTCAACGGCATCCGTCCTGTCCGCCCTGCTCGCCCGCCGAATCCTGGTCCTGGACGGCGCGATGGGCACCATGGTGCAGCGGAAGGGACTGCAGGAATCGGACTTTCGCGGGACGCGGTTCTCGAACCACCCGCGCGACCTCCAGGGAGACAACGACATCCTCGTCCTGACGAGGCCGGACGTCATCCGCGGGATTCACGACGACTACCTGGCCGCCGGCGCCGACATCATCGAGACGTGCACGTTCAACGGCACCGCCATCGCCCAGGCGGACTACGGCCTCGAATCGGTCGTGCGCGAGATGAACGGGTCGGCCGCCCGGCTGGCACGCGAGGCTGCCGACGCGTGGACCGCCCGCACGCCGGATCGTCCCCGCTTCGTTGCCGGCTCGATCGGCCCGACGAACAAGACGCTGTCAATCTCGCCCGACGTCAACGACCCGTCGTTCCGGTCGGTCACGTTCGACCAGGTGCGCGACGCGTATGCGGAGCAGATCCGCGGCCTCATCGAGGGCGGCTGCCACGCCTTGCTGATCGAAACCATTTTCGACACGCTGAACGCGAAGGCCGCGATCGTCGCGGCGCTGGACGTGTTCGACGAAACCGGTGTCGAGCTCCCGCTGATGCTGTCGGTCACGATCACCGACAGGAGCGGACGGACGCTGTCTGGCCAGACGGTCGATGCCTTCTGGACGTCGGTGGCCCACGCCCGGCCGATCGCCGTTGGGATCAACTGCGCGCTCGGCGCCCGCGAGATGCGTCCGTACGTCGCCGAACTGGCGCGCCTGGCCGACACCTTTGTCAGCGCCTACCCGAACGCCGGCTTGCCGAACGCCTTCGGCCAGTACGACGAGCAGCCCGCCGAGACGGCGGCGCTCGTTCGTGAGTTCGCCCAAGCCGGCCTGGTGAACATCGTCGGCGGCTGCTGCGGCACGACCCCCGATCACATCCGAGCCATCGCGCAGGCCGTCGAGGGCATGGCGCCGCGAGTCGTGACCGGGCCCACCGACACCTACACCAGATACGCGGGGCTCGAGACACTGACGATTCGCCCGGACAGCAACTTCCAGCTGGTCGGCGAGCGGACCAACGTGACCGGATCGGCGCGGTTCCGACGGCTCATCAAGACGGGTGATGTCGGACAGGCGGCCGACGTCGCGCTCGACCAGGTGCGCGGCGGCGCCAACATCCTCGACGTGAACATGGACGAGGGGATGCTCGACTCCGAGCAGGCGATGACCCGCTTCCTGAACCTCGTCGCCACCGAGCCCGAGATTGCCCGGCTGCCGATCATGGTCGACAGCTCGAAGTGGTCGGTCATCGAGGCGGGCCTGAAGTGCATCCAGGGAAAGCCGGTCGTCAACTCGATCAGCCTAAAGGAAGGCGAGGACGAGTTCCTGCGCCGGGCCAGGTCCATCCGGCACTACGGCGCCGCTGTCGTGGTGATGGCGTTCGACGAGGACGGCCAGGCGGACACGGCGGATCGGAAGTTCGCCGTACTCGAGAGGGCCTATCGCCTGCTCGTCGATCGTGCCGGCTACCCTCCCTCCGACATCGTCTTCGACCCGGCGGTCCTCGCGGTCGGCACCGGGATCGAGGAGCACAACCGGTATGCAATCGCCTTCATCGAGGCCACCCGCCGCCTCGAGGCTGCGTTCCCCGAGGCGAAGATCAGCGGGGGCATCAGCAACCTGTCGTTCTCGTTCCGCGGGAACGACACGGTGCGCGAGGCGATCCACTCGGCGTTCCTCTTTCACGCCATCCGCGCCGGCCTCGACATGGGGATCGTCAACGCGGGTCAGCTGACCGTCTACGAGGACATCCCCCCGGAGTTGCTCGAACGCGTGGAGGACCTCCTGTTCGACCGCCGCCCCGACGCCACCGATCGCCTCGTGCAGCTTGCAGGCTCGGTGCAGGGCGAGGTGAAGAAGAAGGAGGCCGAGGCCGCCTGGCGCACGGGCACCGTCGAAGCGCGGCTGGCGCACGCGCTCGTGCACGGCATCCTCGATTTCATCGAGGCGGATCTGGAGGAAGCCCGGCGCCGTTACCCGCGGCCGCTGTCGATCATCGAAGGGCCGCTGATGGACGGCATGAAGGTGGTCGGCGAGCTGTTCGGTTCCGGCCGCATGTTCCTGCCGCAGGTGGTGAAGAGCGCCCGCGCCATGAAGAAGGCCGTGTCCTTCCTGCAGCCGTACATGGAAGCCGACAAGGAGGCCGGCGGCCAGCGAGCGCGGGGCCGCGTGCTCCTGGCCACGGTCAAGGGCGACGTGCACGACATCGGCAAGAACATCGTGGGCGTCGTGCTCGGCTGCAACAACTACGACGTGATCGATCTCGGCGTGATGGTGCCCACCGTCCGCATCCTGCAGGCCGCCGTGGACGAGCGCGCTGACATCGTCGGCCTCAGCGGTTTGATCACGCCGTCGCTCGACGAAATGGCGATTGTGGCCGGCGACATGGAGCGCCGCGGTTTCACGGTCCCGCTGCTCATCGGCGGCGCCACGACGAGCCGGCAGCACACCGCGGTGAAAATTGCGCCGGCATACAGCGGGCCGACGGCCTATGTCCCCGACGCCTCTCGCGTGGCCGACGTCGTCGCCCGCCTGCTCAACCCGGACACACGCGCCGCGTTCGACCAGGCGAACCGCACCGAGCAGGAGGCCCTGCGGCAGAAGTACGGCGCGCCTCGCGGACGACCCCTGCGCACGATTACAGCGGCGCGCGAGAACGCCACACGCTTCGACTGGCAGGCCGACGCCCCGCCCGCGCCGTCGTTCATCGGCCGCCGCGTCATCGACGATCTGCCACTCGAACGCCTGCTCCCGTTCATCGACTGGACCTTCTTCTTCGCCGCCTGGCAGGTGAAGGGGCGCTTCCCCGCCGTCCTCGACCACCCCGCTCACGGCCAGGCCGCGCGCGAACTCTACGACGACGGGCGACGATTGCTCGATGAGATCGTGGCGGCCCGTCTGCTGACCGTCCGCGGCGTCTACGGCTTCTGGCCGGCCGTTTGCGACGGCGACGACATCGTCCTGTTCGACGACGAGGAGCGGCAGCGCGAGCGGGCGCGGTTCCCGATGCTGCGCCAGCAGGAGGAGCCGAACGACGGCGGGCCGAACCGCAGCCTGGCCGATTTCATCGCGCCGGGAGACAGCGGCGTGCGCGATTACCTGGGCGCTTTCGCGGCCACTGCGGGCCTCGGCGCCGACAACCTGGTCGCCCGCTATCAGCGCCAGCAGGACGACTACCGCGCCATCATGGTGAAAGCGCTGGCGGATCGGCTCGTCGAGGCGTTCGCCGAGTACCTCCACGCCGAGGCCCGGCGCGAATGGAACTACGGCCGCGACGAGCGCCTGGACGCCGACGATCTGCGGGCGGAAAAGTACCGCGGCATCCGCCCCGCCTTCGGCTACCCGGCGTGCCCCGACCACCACGAGAAGAAGCGCCTCTTCGAGTTGCTCGGTGCCTGCCGGCTCGGCATCACGCTCACCGAGACGTTCGCGATGTTGCCGGCGGCCAGCGTGAGCGGCCTGTACTTCAGCCACCCGCTGAGCAGGTACTTCAGCGTCGGCCGCCTGGGCCGCGACCAGGTCGAAGACTACGCCCGCCGCAAAGGCATGGCGGTGGAAGAGGTCGAACGCTGGCTCGGGCAGAATCTCGGATACTGACCTCTTCTGGCTCCCATATGTCCCGCTGTCCCTGGCCTGGAACCGACCCGCTCTACCTGGCGTATCACGACGAGGAATGGGGTGTCCCGGCGCACGATGATCGACACTTGTTCGAGATGTTGATCCTCGAGGGGGCGCAGGCGGGTCTGAGCTGGATCACGATCCTGCGGAAGCGGGAACGCTACCGCGAGGTGTTCGATCACTTCGACCCGGCGAAGGTGGCGCGCTACGGCGACCTCGAGGTCGCAACCCTGCTCTGCGACGCCGGCATCGTCCGCAACCGGCTGAAGATCGACGCGGCCATCAGCAACGGGAAAGCGTTCCTCGCGGTGCAAGAGGAGTTCGGGAGCTTCGACGCCTATCTCTGGTCGTTGGTCGGCGGCCGACCCCGCGTGAATGCGTGGACGACGATGAAGGAGGTGCCGGCGAAGACCGCCGCGTCAGACGCGCTCAGCCGCGACCTGAAGAGACGCGGGTTCCGCTTCGTCGGATCGACGATCTGCTACGCGTTCATGCAGGCGGTCGGGATGGTCAACGACCATCTGGTGGGATGTGACCGGCACCCGCCTACTTCTTCAGTCCGCGACCGGTCGTCAGGTACACCGCAAAGCTCCCCAGCCAATGGCCCCCCTCGTAGTGCTCGCCCGTGACCGCCCGCAACCCTGCGTCGCGGTGCGCCGCGGCGGCCGCGCGCAGTGACGGCACCCGCGCGTCGCCGGATGTCAGGCCCGCGGCGATCCCTTCCAGCATCCACGCCCTGCTCAGGTTCAGACCGTCGAGGTGCGCCAGTTTCGGGTCGGCGCGATCCGTGACGACAGCCGGCGTCAGCCAGGCGGCGCTGCCGTCCTTGGGGATGCCGGGCAGGAACGCGGCCAGCCAGGTGGCGTATTCAGCCGAAGGCAGGACGCGGCGCATCAGGTCGGCCTCGCCCAGGCAGGGCGAGAGGAAATCCTGCCCCGACGGCTCCCACGAAAACGGGCAGCCGCGGTCCTGCAGGTAGAAGTCGCGGATCCGGCCGACCAGCAGGTCGGCCGTCGCGCGATCGCCAGCGGTGCGCGCCCAATCCAGGATCAGGCCGAACGAGAGCGCGGTCTGATCGTGTTCACCGACACGGATTGGCTTGGACAGCTTGGGAAGCCAGTCCTTCAGCCGCTGTACGGCGGCCTCCTCGAGGGGCTCGATCGCGGCCGACCAGGTCTGTGCCTGCGGGTCGTTCCACTCGCGCAGTTCGGCGCCCAGCTGCAGCAACCAGGCGAGGCCGTACGGTCTTTCGAAACTCGCGCGGCCCACTCCGGCGAGGTATTTCACTTCGGCCGCCATGTGTTCGGGTGTCAGGCTCGCCCCGACCGCCGCGCGGGCCTTCGCCGCGAACGGGGCGGCAGGAAACGTCCGCGCCAGCCGCACCAGCAGCCAGTGGCCATGCACCGACGAGTGCCAGTCATAGCAGCCGTAGAACGCCGGCGTGAGTTCCCTGGGGGGCCGCACATCCTGATCGCCGCCGAGCACGTGGGCGATCTTGTTCGGATACTCCTTGTGGACGCAGTCGAGGGCCAGCGTCGCAAACCTCTCTGCCGCGGCGACATCGAAGCGGGCCGGCACCTGCGCGGCGGCCGACACGGCACAGCCCAGCAGCAGGCAGGGAGCAGCGAGCACCAGCATTCTCATCACGTCATGCCTCCTTCGTCCGAGTTCGGACTATCATGTCTTCATGAACCCATACGCTGCAAGCCTTGGCGATCGTGACGCGCTCGTGGTCCTTGCCGACACGCCTGCCCGCATCCGGAGGCTCGTGGCCACGATGGGGCCGGCTGGAGCCTCGCGCAGCTACGCGCCCGGTAAATGGGATGCGAGACAGCTGCTCGTCCATCTCGCACATACGGAACTCTCCTTCGGTGTCCGCGCGAGAATGGCGCTGACCACCTCCGAATATGTGGTGCAGCCGTTCGACCAGGACCAGTGGATGGCGCGTGAACCGGTTGTGGAGGCCGACGCGGCGCTCGCGGCCTACGAGAGCCTGCGCGCGATGAACCTCGGTTTGTTCCGCAGCCTCTCCCCGGAGGAACGGCGGCGCACGTTCAGGCACCCGGAGCGGGGACAACTCGAGATCCAGGAGATTCCCGTGCTCCTCGCCGGCCACGAACTGCACCATCTGCGGCAATTCGAGGCGATCGCGGCGGGCGCATCGATGTAGGGGCGATCGTCTAACGGCGGAAGGCGACCGACAGGCGAACCGGTGCGGCCAGCGTTACCGACACGGTGTAGCGCACCTCGCCGTACGTCGCGTGACGGAACACCACATCGTGAGCCCCGAGCGGCACCGACAAGCTGGACAGCGGCGTCTGGCCAACGGGGTGCCCGTCCACGAAGACCTCTGCCGTCTGGTCGGCGAAGAGATTCATCATGCCGAAGGGCAGTTCGAGCGGCACGAGCACGACCTGTCCCGGCGCGGCATCGACGTACTGCCTGAGCTTGAGCCCCAGCGACTGGTTCACGAACTCGAAATTGTGACGGCCTGGCGGAACCATGACCGGGGCGCGCCCCGTCGTCCCAAGCGCCCTCCCGTTCTCGAAGACCCTCAGCTCGTAGGGAGCGACCACCTGGAGCCAGGAGGCGGTGGGCACCGCCAGTGGCGACACCCGGCCGGGCTGAACGACGACGTCCTGCTCCTGCACACTGAGCGCTGTTTCCACGACCAGCGTGTGCGTGCCCGGCGAGAGGTCGGTGACCCTGACCGGGGCGTCCCCGCGCGGAACGCCGTCGAGCGTAATGCGCCCCGTGGTCGGGTAGGTCGAGATGCGCAGGCCGCCACGCTCCCCCGCCTCGGGGAACGTCATCTTCTCGGTGATCTTCCCGTTCGCCTGGATCGTCAGCTTCTTCGACTTCGCCGACCCGCCGCTTTGCACCTCGAGCAGGTGTCCGCCGGCCCTGAGCGTCAGTTCCGCCGGGGTGTGACCCAGCACCTGCCCGTCAACCGTGATGATGGCTCCGGGGGGATCGCTGTCGACCACGATACGCCCGAACGACCGCCAGCCCTCGAAGACCACGGTCCAGAAATAGGGCGCATACACGGCCGCCGCCGTCGCGATCACGGTCAGAACCGCGAGCACGAGGAGGCGCCGCCGGCGCTTCGGGTCTGGTGGTTCTTCCTCCGCCCCGGCCCCGTTGTAGGTCTCCACGTCCTGGTCGCGATGTTCGTCGCCGTGCAGAATGATGTAAGAGGGGTCCAGTCTGGGGTCAGGCGCCTGCCAGTCCGCGACGCTGGTCGCTGTCGTGACGGCCGTCCGGTCATTCCACCCGACCGCGGCGCGAGGATGGACGTCGGTGGGCACGACCGCGACGCGCTCAGGATCGCGCCTCGGCGTCTCGAACAGCGTTTCCGACTTTGGCTCCGTCACTTGGGGCGGCGGCGCGAGCTGCCACGGATCGGACAGCGTGGTCGTGATGGAGGGTTCTGCCGGAGCGGCCGGTGTTTCTGCAAGGAACGTCTCGAGCAACGTCGCCGCGCTCTCCGCCGGCACGGCCACGGGCCATGCCCCGAAGAGATCCGCCGGTGTGACGCCAGCGCCGTCGGCAGATCGCTCGGCCGGGCCGTCTTCCGGCTCGGCCAGCGTGGACGCAGGACCGGTGGAGGCCGGGCCCATGTCGGTCACCCGCAGGCTCGCCCCGTCCACACAGAGTCCGGCAGCGGCAGGAGCCCCGAGATCTGACACGGTCGCCACAGGAGGGGTCGCCATTGCCTGCGGCGCCACATCCGGAACCGATGGGGGCCTGGCCACGGTCGCCGAGCCGAGTTCGGGCACGACCACGACAACGGGAACCCTCACGGCGGCGGTCTCGCACACCCCGACAAATGCGTCCCACGCCACCGACGAGGCGCCATAACCGCCGTTCTGGAGCAATTGGCCAAACGCCTTCTGCGCCTCGAGGAGCGTGCGGAAAGACGAGTCGCCTCGCAGCGCGAGAGCTCGTTCCAGCCAGTTGCGCAGGCCCGATCGCAAGGGCACGCGGGCCCCGTCAGGCGTGGTTTCCGTCACCTCCTGAAGTCGTTCCGGCAGTTCCTGCGGGTAGTCGTCGGACCCGAGTGGCCGCCCGAGCAGCATAGCCAACGTCACCAGCCCCACTTGCACGATGTCGTTGCGTCGGCCGTATTGAGGGCTCGCGTGGTCGGGGAGTGTGGCCAGGCGGAACTCGCGCCAGAGGCGAGGCACGCCCCACACCGCCACGGCCTGCTCGACCAGGTTCCCGAGCACGTGCTCGGCGACAACCACCCGGCCTTCCGCGGAGAGAATCAACCGGTCGGGCCCGAGGGCCCCGTGATACCCGTCGGGCGCGAAATCATGCAGCAAGGCGACCGAGGCCATCATCTGACGGGTCACGGCCAGGACGCCCGCCGTGGTCGGCTGCAGTGTGGAGCGCGCGGCCACGTCGAGAATCTCGGCGAGCCGACGGCCGGCAATGTGAGCGGAGACGAGCGCCGGCCTTCCGTCGCGATCGGACACGCTCTGGATCCTGCGGACGCGGCAGTAAGACGAAGGGGTGAAGTTGGCGAGACGGGCGACCCGGTCCTTCAACGCCTGCGCAAAGAAGGGCGCAGCGGCCAGCGCGTCACAGAAATACAGGTGTTCCAGCAGGGCGCCCGACGCTTGCGGAACGATGACCCGCTCGCCAAGGCGATCGCAAAACCCCGGGATCTGGGACAGGGAGTCAAGCGCCGACACTGCCATACATCTTATTGTCGGCTCGACGCCCGGAGAATATTGGTGGTTGGGGTAATTGGCACTCGAATCGTGGCACAAAATGGAGCGCGACTGGTTGCGGCCGACGACGCCCTGAGGTTGGCTGCAGGCATGTTCAATGTCGGGCTTCCAGTCACGCTCCACCCAAAGAATCGGCCAATGACAGCCGAACTTGACCCGACCCGACCCTGTCACACCCGGTGAGCCGTTCCGGGATAGAATGGCTCTCAAGCGCACACGTCACGTCAAAATCAGGAGGTATCCCGATGCACGGGTTCGTCAGTTTCTGCACGTCAGTCGGCTTGGCCCTTGCCGCGATCGCCACCGTGCACGCGCAGCCACCCGAAGAACTCAAGCCAGGCGACCCTGCCCCGGCGTTCACGCTGCCAGGGTCGGACGGCAAGACACACAGCCTGGCCGACTTCAAGGGGAAGAAGGCCGTGGTGCTCGCGTGGTTCCCCAAGGCGTTTACCGGTGGATGAACGGCCGAGTGCAAGTCGCTCCGTGAGAGCGGCGACCAGATTCGACTGACCGGCGTCGCCTACTTCACCGCCAGCGTGGACACCGCTGAAACCAACAAGAAGTTCGCAGACTCGCTCGAGCTCGACTACCCCATCCTTAGCGATCCGGGCAAAGAGGTCGCGAAGGCCTACGGCGTGATCACCGCTGACAAGGCTTATGCGTCGCGCTGGACCTTCTACATCGGGAAGGACGGCAAGATCCTCTACATCGACAGGCAAGTCAGCCCGGCGTCGCACGGTAAAGATGTGGTGGAACGCCTCAAGACCCTGGGGATACAGGGACGAGGCTAGCCTCGCAGCGTTCGTCCGGGCTCAGGATCGCTCCACGACTGCCAGGAACTCGGCCAGCACCATGGCCGTGGCGCCCCACACCTTCAGGCCGTCGATCGCAAAATACGGGACGTCCTGGAAGAGGTCGCCTCGCCACCGGCGGCATCGGCGAACGCAGCCGGGGTCTTGCAGCGCCTCGAGCTTCGGCTCGATCAATTGTTCGACCTCGGCGTCCGCCAGACGGAAGCAGGGCCGATCCGCCGTGACGCCCACCACGGGGTGCAGCACGTAACCGCTCACCGGGATGTGCAGCGGGGTCAGCCGGCCCAGGACGCGGATGCGGGCCGGCTCGACGCCGATTTCCTCGTGCGTCTCCCTCAGGGCGGCCTCCTCGATCGTCTCACCGGGTTCCACCGCCCCTCCCGGCAACGACACCTGCCCGGCATGGTGTGGCAGCCGGGAGGACCTGACGGTGAGCAGCAGGTGCACGCCGCTCTCGCCCGGAAACAACAGCAGCAGCCCCGCGGCATCCCGCGATTCGGACGGTACCCGTCCAGGCTGCCACCCGGGGCGCGGCGTGGGCGCCAGGCGCAACTGTGCCTCGAGGCCCGGCAGCGGGCCGGCCAGCGCCTCCCGGAGACGGCGTTCGAGGTCGGGCAGCGTGATGCTCACCTCCGTCTGTTGTACCATTCCTCAGCCCGTTCTGTCCCCCACAAGGAGTATCGAGATGTCCCGCTCGCTCAGCATCGCATTCGCCCTGGCCCTCGTCGCGTGTCGTCCCGCTGGCGTTCCCGCCCAGTCGCCGTCGCCGGTTCCCAAGGGCCACCTGCTGATCGTCGGTGGCAACGGCACGACGGACGACATCGTCAGGCGCGCGGTCGAAGCGGGTGGCGGCGCGACCGGCCGTGTCGCGGTATTCCCCCAGGCCTCCGAACTCGCGGAGACGGGCGCGAACGCCGTGAAGATGTGGAAGGAGGCGGGTATCGGCACGGCGGTGGCGGTCGATCCGAAAGATCCCGCGGCCGCCATCACGGCCGTCAAGGCGGCCACGTTCATCTGGTTCCCGGGCGGCGATCAGAACCGCCTGACCAAGGCGCTCGAGAACACCGGCATCCCCGAGGCGATCCGCGCGCGCTACGTGGAAGGCGCGCTCGTGGGCGGCACGAGCGCAGGCGCGGCGGTCATGTCGCGGGTGATGATCACCGGCGAGGCCGACTTGCAGAGCATCACGGCCGGGAAGACCACCACGGCGCCCGGCCTGGCGCTCTTCCCCGACGCCATCCTCGATCAGCACTTCCTGAAGCGCCAGAGGGTCAACCGGCTGGTCAGCGCCGTTCTCGACCATCCGGCGCTGGTCGGCATCGGGATCGACGAGACCACGGCGATCTTCGTGACCGGGCGAAGCTTCGAGGTGCTGGGCAAGAACTCAGTGGTGGTGATCGACGGCAGGAAGGCGGCCGTAGACAAGGCCGCGACCGGTCTGCTCGCAACCGGTCGCGGCTTGATCATCAGCGTGCTGAAGGCGGGGATGACGTTCAGCCTGGACAAGGACTGACCAGAGGGCCCCGACTTTCGACTCCTGAATCCCGACCCATGCGCTACACCTTCGCAATCGCCTGTTCGAGGTCCGCGATAAGATCCTCGACGTCCTCGATCCCGACCGAGTAGCGGACGAGGCCGTCGGTGATCCCCGCCTCGAGGCGGTCGGCCGGCGACATGCTGGCGTGTGTCATCGAGGCAGGGTGTTCGACCAGCGTTTCCACGCCGCCCAGGGACACCGCCAGCGTGGCCAGGTGCACGTTGTCCATCAGGTTGCGCCCCGCCTCGTAGCCCCCCTTCAACTCGAAGCTGATCATCGAGCCGAAGCCCGTCATCTGGCGCTTCACGAGATCGTGCTGAGGGTGCGATTCGAGGCCGATGTATCGGACCCACTCCACCTTCGGGTGCGCTTCGAGCCAGCGCGCCACCTTCATGGCGTTCTCCTGCGCCCGCTCCACCCGCAAAGACAGCGTCTTGACGCCGCGGCTCACCAGGAACGCCTGGTGCGGGTCCATGTTGCAGCCGAGGATGACCATCATCGCCCGTAGTTGCTTGCACACGGCCGGGTCTTTCGCGACGATGATCCCGCCGACGACGTCCGCGTGGCCGTTGATGAACTTGGTGACCGAGTGGAAGACGATATCGGCGCCCAGGTCCAGCGGTTTCTGCAGGCAGGGGCTGGCGAACGTGTTGTCCACGACCACCAGGCACCCGTGCTGGTGCGCCAGCTCCGAGACGGCGCGGATGTCGGTGACGAGCATCGCCGGGTTCGACGGCGACTCCAGATAGACCATCTTGGTGTTCGGACGGATCGCGGCGCGCACGTTCTCGATGTCCGACGTGTCCACGTAGCTGTACTGCACGCCGAATCGGCTGAACTGCTTCTCGATCAGGCCGCGTGAGGGGCCGTACACCGACCCGGTGCTGACCAGGTGGGCGCCCTGCGACAGCAGCGCCATGTAGACGACGGTCACGGCACCCATCCCGGACGCCGTGGCCACGCCGTCGGCGCCGTTCTCGAGTTCGGCGAGGTTCTGTTCGAGCGCGCGGATCGTCGGGTTGCCGATCCGGGTGTAGATGAAGCCCTCTGCCCGCCCCGCGAACCGGTCGGCACCGATTTGCGCGCTGTCGAAGGCAAACGTCGATGTCTGGTAGATGGGCGTCACGGCACTGCCGTACATGTCCTTCGACGCGCCGGCGTGCACCATCTTCGTGTTGAACCCGAGTTTCTTGGTATCCATAGCACTCCACAAGGAAGAGGGCGGATTGGTCGGGCAATGATAGCAGGTTGATCAGCCGAGTTCCGCAGGGAACTCCTCGCCCGGGTTGATGAAGCGATTCTGTTCGAGTGTGTACTGCTTGTCGTAGAGTTGGCGGTAACGACCGTTGGCCGCGAGCAACTCCTCGTGGGTGCCCCGCTCCACGATCTGGCCGCCCTCGAGGACGAGAATCTGGTCCGCACTCCGGATCGTGGACAATCGGTGCGCGATGACGAACGTGGTGCGGCCGCGCCGGAGCGACCGCAGGCCGTCCTGGATCAGCGCCTCGCTCTCGCTATCGAGGCTCGATGTCGCCTCGTCGAGGATCAGGATGCGCGGGTTGGCCAGGATGGCGCGGGCAATCGCGACCCGCTGGCGCTGGCCGCCCGACAGCTTGACGCCGCGTTCGCCGACGATCGTCTCGTACTTCTCCGGGAACCCCTGGATGAACGCCTCGCAATGCGCGATTCGACTCACGGCCAGGATCTCGTCCCTGCTCGCGCCCGGCCTCGCGTAGGCAATGTTCTCGGCGATCGTGCCGTCGAACAGGAAGTTCTCCTGGAGGACGACGCCCAGATGCGTCCGGTAGTCGTGGAGGCGGATGAGAGACAGCGGGACGCCGTCCACCCTCACCTCGCCGGAGGTCGGCTGGTTGAACGCCATCACCAGGCTGATCAGCGTGCTCTTCCCCGAACCGCTGGAGCCGACCAGCGCGGTGGTCGATCCGGCCGGCGAGGTGAACGACACGTCGCGCAGCACGGGCACACCCGCGGTGTACTGGAAGCTGACGCGATCGAGCTGCACGTCCCCTCGAAGCGTCTCGATCGGCCGCTTGTCCCGATCCTCCTGCCCCTCGGTCACCATCGACCGGATCTCCCGGATTCGGTCGAGCCCGGCAAACCCTTCGCTCACCTGTGTGCCGATGGACGCAATCTGGACCAGGGGCGCCGCGACGAGCCCCGTGAAGAACAGGTACATGATGAAGTCGCCCAGCGTCATCGAGCCGGCCAGGATTGCGCGGCCGCCGGCGACGATCATCAGGACACCGATGGCCCCGATGATGACCGTCGAGAACGCGGTAATCGTCGAGACACCCGTGATCGAGCGGGCGACGTTCCGGAACAGACGGTGGGCGCCGAGCGTGAAGACGATCTCCTCGCGCTTCTCGGCGGTGTACGACTTGACGATCCGGATCCCCCCCAGGCTCTCGCCAAGGCGGCCGGTGACGTCCGCGTTGATCTTGCCTCGCTCCCGGAACAGCGGGCGGAGACGCATGAAGGCCACGGCCATGCCGGCGCCGAACGTCAGCAGCACCACCAGCGTCACGGTCGTGAGGCGCCAGTTCAGGTAGAAGAGCACGCCGAGCGCGATGCTCGCCGTGACCAGGCCGCCAATCAACTGCACCAGGCCGGTGCCCACCAGGTTCCGAATCCCCTCCGCATCGGTCATGATCCGCGAGATGAGGACGCCGGACTTGGTGGAGTCGAAGTAGGTGATCGGCAACCGCAGGATGTGCGCCTGCACGTCGCGGCGCAGGTCGGTGATCGCGCGCTGGGCGGCGACCCCGAGCACCTGAGACAGGGCGAACGAGGTTGCGGCCTGGATGAGGGTCGCACCACCGGCCGCCGCAGCCAGCCACACCAGCCACTCGGTCCGCTGCTTGCCGATCACGTCGTCAATCAGGAATTTCGATGTTGCCGGAAGGACGAGGCCAGACAGCCGGTTGAGCAGCAGGAGCCCGAGCCCGAGCGACAGGCGCTTCCGGTGCGCCCAGACGAGGTCCCGCGCCTCGCGCCAGACGACCGGCAGGGACAGGGGTTTCCTGGGGGACTCAGAAGACATCTTTTGACTGTAGCACGCCAGTCGGTGCTGACGCAGACGGGGGTCGGAACTGACGCAGAGGGGTCGGTGCTGACGCAGAGGGGTCGGAACTGACGCAGAGGGGTCGG
>JANYLG010000141.1 GCA_025363775.1 Acidobacteriota bacterium
AACGAATCCGCCGCGCCATTTCACGAGCCGCGCGTGACCGCGGCGAGATCAGCGATCGCGTGGATCACGCGGTCGCCGCCCGGTGGCCCCCCGTGGCAACGAGCGCGACAACTACGCGGGTCGCGGGGGCGCGATTGACGCGCACCGTGTGGAAGTGCGCCACGTGGGGGTACTTCTCGGGCAGGTCGCTGTAGCGTCCGATCACCCCCCCGCCGTAGCCCAGCACGCCCACAATGCCACCGTGCTTCCAGTGCCCCCTCTTCTCTTCGTAGGACTGCTCGAGCTGCCCCAGCAGGTCGCCACAGACGGGGCTGTGCTCGCCCGCCTGTTTGATCTCCTTGATGAAACTCGGCCACGGACCGCTTTCGAGTTCGTCGAGCAGCGGGGTCTTGGTTTTCTCGTCCGCCATCATGTCCTCCTATCGACCGAATGAGCCGCGCGTCACGCTGCGCGGGCCGCGTCCTGATCCCTCCCGAATGCCTCGGGACCGTGAAGAGTCACTTTCTGCCCGACGCCGCCATGGCCGCCGTCCGGTAGGCAACGTGGGCGAATTCCGTGTAGGGCGCGCTCACGGAGAGCGCAAAAATCAGCACGAGGTGCACGAAGTACCACACAGACATCCAGGGCGCAGACTGGACGAGCCGCAGGAACTGGATGAAGGCGCCCGTCGCAATCACCCCGGCCAGCGTCCAGATGAAGAACCAGTCGAAATAGGTGCGGACCACACGTTTGACCGGGTCTCGAAGGCGATCGGCCAGCAGCAGCACAATCCCGACAATCGCCGCGACCCCGCTCAGGTTGCCCAGGATCTTCAGGGCGTCGGCGATCCACACGATGTTCAGCGAGCCCAGGCAGCGCAGCGGGATCACCCGGACGCTGGGATTGTAGTGTACGCGGTTCAACCCCGCCACGTCGAGCGCCGGGTAAGCGTCGTTCTCGCACATGAGCACGAGCATGCGGGGCGGGTCGTCGTCTTCCTCGGGCGCCTCGATGGACTTGATCAAAGACGAACACGCTCCTGGCCGGTCGCCCCTACTGGAAATCCCGCGATTCCACGTCCACGCGGGGGCCTGCAATGCCTTCCATCCGCTCGGCGCGCACCGAGGTGACGCCCTCCTGGTTCTGCAGCATTCCCTCCACCAGCAGGAACGGCTCGTGGATGACCGCCATGCGCTGCGCGGCAAACAGATCGGGCCGGATGATGATGTTGGCAATGCCGGTTTCGTCCTCCAGCGTGAGGAACACGAATCCCTTGGCCGTGCCCGGCCGCTGGCGCGTGATGACGGCGCCCGCCACCCGCACCCGGCGGCCGTGGCGCTGACGCGGCAGATCGGAGGCCCGGAGCGCGCCCCGCAGGCTCATCTCCTCACGCCGCATGGCCATCGGGTGCGGGCCAATCGTCAGGCCGGTGCCCTCGTAGTCCGCGACCAGGCGCTCGACGGGCGACATGACAGGAAGGGGACACTCCTCATCTGAAGACCTTGCGATCTGAGAATCTGAAAACATGTCCCCGGCCGGGCGGATCGCGCGTTCGACCTGCCAGAGCGCTTCGCGGCGGGTGTAGCCGAACGCGTTGAGCGCGCCGATTTCGGCCAGGACCGAGAGTTCCTCGCGGTTGATCCCGGTCCGGGCGATGAGATCTTCAACCGAACGGAACCTGGATGGGGCGACCGGCCGGTCGCCCCTACACCGTTCATCCACCCCCCGGTCGCCCCTGCCGTTCAGCGGCCAGTCGTGCGCGCAGTTGTTGCAGAACCCTGAGGCACCGCGGGCGTCGGTGACCACCTCGAGCATCGACGCGTCGTCGCACCGGCATTTCGGGCAAATCGACGGCCGGCCGCCCGCTGCCGGTTGCCCGCCGCCGGTTGCCCGCTGTCCGCTGTCCGCTGCCCGCTGCCCGCTGTCCGCTATCCGTTGCCCCACCTGCGCCCGCAGGCCGGCCACGTAGCGAAGCCCGAGGCGCACCGTGCCATCCTCCTCGACCGTGCAGGGCCAGTCCGAGCGCTGCACGTCTACCGGCGCGAAGCGCACGCCGTGGCGCTGCGCGTCCTTGACCAGGGTCGCCGGGTGGTAGAACCCCATCGGCTGGTTGTTGAGCAGCGTCGCGTAGAACGCCGAGGGGTAGTGCACCTTCAGGTACACGCTCGCATAGACCAGGAGCGCGAAGCTCGCCGAGTGCGACTCGGGAAAGCCGTAGAGTGCAAACGACGCGATCGACCGCACGATGTCGTCCGCGGCCTTGCCGGTGATTCCCTTCCGCGTCATCCCTTCGCGCAACTGCACTTCGATCTGCTTCATCCGCCGCTCGGACCGCTTGAACCCGAACGCCCGCCGCAACTCATCGGCCTGGCCGCCGGTGAATCCCGCCGCGACCATCGCGACCCGCAGCAGTTGCTCCTGGAAGAGCGGCACGCCAAGCGTCCGCGAGAGGATCGGCGCCAGCGACGGGTGCGGATAGGTCACCCTCTCGCGACCGGCGCGGCGATCCAGGTACGGGTGCACCATCTGCCCGACGATCGGCCCAGGCCGGATCAGCGCGACCTCGACCACCAGGTCGTAGAAGTGTGTCGGCTGGAGGCGCGGCAGCGTAGCCATCTGCGCCCGCGACTCCACCTGGAACACGCCGATCGTGTCGGCCGCCTGCAGCATCCTGTAGACACCGGGGTCGTCCTGCGGCAGGTTCCACAAGCCGAGCGGCGTCGCGGTGCGCGGCCGCTGCCGGTTGATCATCTCGAACGAGTCCTGCAGCGCCGCCATCATGCCGAGGCCGAGCAGGTCGATCTTCACGATACCCATGTCGGCGCAGTCGTCCTTGTCCCACTGGACCACGACGCGTCCCGGCATGCTCGCGTTCTCGAGCGGGACGACGCTGTCGAGACGACCCTGGCAGATGACCATGCCGCCCGAGTGCTGGCCGAGATGCCGCGGCAGGTCCTGGACCTGCTGCCACAACTCGGCGAACAGGCGCATGCGCGGCTCCGCCGAGTCGAGGCCGGCCTCGTCCAGGTGCTTCGCCAGCGTCTCGCTCTCGTCCCGCGGTTCGACAGGCTCGTCACGCCCTGAGCCGGCCGAAGGGTGGAACTCGAAGTGGTGGATCACCTTCGCCAGGCGGTCCACCTGACCCGGCTCGATGCCGAGCGCCTTCCCCACATCGCGCGCCGCGCTGCGGCCGCGATACGTGATCACGTTGGCGGTCATCGCCGCCCCGTGCTGGCCGTACTTCTCGTACACATGCTGGATGACGCGCTCGCGCCGATCGCCGCTGGGAAGATCGAGATCGATATCAGGCCATTCGCCGCGCTCCTCCGAGAGAAAACGCTCGAACAGCAGATCCATGCCCACCGGGTCCACCGCCGTGATGCCGAGGCTGTAGCACACGGCACTATTGGCCGCCGATCCCCGGCCCTGCACCAGGATCCCCTGCTGGCGGCAGAAGTTGACGATGTCCCAGACGATCAGGAAATAGCCGGGAAGATTCAGCTTCTCGATCAGATCCAGCTCGCGCGCGATCTGCGCCCTGGCGCGATCGTGGTACGGGCGATACCGCTCGCGGGCGCCCACCTCCGTCATCTTCCTCAGGAACGACGCCATCGTTTCCCCGGCAGGCACCGGGTAGTCGGGGAAGCGATAGCCGAGGTCCGCCATCGTGTAATGGAGGCGATCGGCGAGCGCCGCCGTGCTGGCGACGGCGTCCGGAATATCGCGAAACAGATCCGCCATCTGCTCGCGCGACTTGAGGTATCGCTCGGCGTTGAACGCCAGCTTGCGCCCCGCCGCCCCGAGGTTCGTCTTGTGGCGAATGCAGGTGAGCACGTCGTAGAGCGGACGGTCCTCGGGCGCCGCAAAGCGGACGCCGTTGGTGGCCACCACGGGCACGTGGAACGCGGAGGCGAGAGCGATCAGCGCCTGGTTGTCGGCTTCCTCGTCCCTGATGAAGTGCCGCTGCAATTCGAGGTAGACGTTTGGGCGGCCGAAGAGGCCGACGAGGCGATCCACCAGGCCGCCCACGCCGTGCCGCCCACCACGCAACGCCTCGCGCCCGACCAGCGCCACCATCCCCGCGGTGTGGCCATCGAGTTCGTCGAGCGCCAGCGCCCCCTCGCCCTTGGGCGAGCGGAGATTCATGCGGGTCAGCAGCCGGCAGAGATTCTGGTACCCCTCGCGGGATTCGATGAGGACGGGAAGACGAAAGCTGTCATCAGCTGGCAGCTGGCAGCTGGCAGCTGGCAGCGGACAGCGGGCAGCCTGCCCTGAGCAAGCGGAGCGAGTCGAAGGTCGGGCAGCGGAGAGCGGCCGGCTGGCGGACAGCACGGCCTCACGCGGATCGCAAGTCGCTACCAGCTGACGGCTGCCAGCTGACAGCTGCTGTCCCCTGCCCATCGTCAGTTCCGACCCGATGATCGCGCGGAGGCCTGCCGCCGTCGCGGCCTTGTGAAAACGGGGCGCGCCGTGCACGCCGTTGCGGTCGATCAGCGCCACCGCCGGGTAGCCGAGTTCCGCCGCGCGGTCCACGAGCGCCTCGGGCAGCGACGCTGCCTCGAGAAAACTGAACGCCGAGGAGAGGTGGAGTTCGACGTACGACATGGCTCAATCCACGATGCCGTCGATGAACCAGCGGTCGCGCGACCGATCGCGATGGACGCGATAGACGCCGCCATCGGCCAGCGCCACATCCCACTCGTCGCGGTTCCACCCTTCGACTCGCTCTTCGACTCGCTCTTCGACTCGCCCTTTGATGAGCCACCACTCGCCGGAGGTGCGCCACGGGCCGACGGCCGACGCCACCACTCCCCCGTCCAGGCCACGCCGCTCCGTCGTCACGCGCACCGGCCTCCCCTCTTTCACCATCACTCGAGCCGGCACCGGGACGCGGAACCGGCGAATCGCAACACCGCTCTCGCGTGGGAATGCCGTGGGATCGTCCGCAGACGCAGGGCCCGTCTCGCTGCCTCCCGGGAATCTGGCCATCACACACGCGCCGGGGCGATGCGAATCGACCAGCGCGGGCGCGCCGACACGGCTGTCGCCGAGCAGCGCGGACAGGCGCGCGAGCAGCGTGGCCATCTGCTCCGGAAACGGCCGGGCGCGCGACAACAGCGAGAACTGCGTGACGCGCGCGGGGGCCGTGTCCACCCGGAGCGCCACGCGTTCGACACCGCCAGGCAGCGGGTGCGATTCGAGGTGCAGCAGGATCAACGTCCGCAGCACCTTGGGATCCCGCATTGGCGCCGGCAGCTGCAACTCCCGCGTCTCCGTCTCGCGCGACACGAGGCGGAACGAGAGGTGGAGCACCACGGCCGCCAGGTCCAGCACGGCCAGCCGATCGCTGAGCGGCTCGCACATCCGCGCGAGCACGAACGAGAGCGGCTCGAGTCCTTCGACCGGCCACTCGAGATCCAGCGTTTCCTCGATCGGCACGTCGGGCTCGGTGGCAATGAGCGGCTGCAGGTCCTCCCCGCGCGCCAGCCGCTGCCACATCACACCGTCCTGTCCCAGCCGCTCCGACAACGGGCGGACAGGCAGTCCGGCCAGGTCGCCCAGCGTCCTGAGCCCCCAGCGCCGAAGCAGATCGACGACAGCCGACCCTGTGTCCGCCTGCTGGCGCTCACGGCTCTTCGAGCGCCGGGCGTCCAGCCGCCTGGGCGGAAGCTGTCGAAGCACGCTCAGCGGAAGCAACGCCAACGCCTCGCGTTCGCCTCCGGGCGGGACCACGGTCACGCCCGCACGGGCGAGGGCCAGCAGCATGGCCGCCGTTCGCGTGGGCGCCAGCGCAATGTGGAGACGCAGCCCGCGATCCGCGGCCGCGCGCCGTAACTCGCCGCCAATATCCGCCGGCGTGCCGAGCAGTCGGCCGAGGCCGGCAATGTCGAGCGACACCAGGCCGGGCCGATGCCCCTGCACGCGCGGCGAGAACTCGCGCGCGAACGCCTCGATCGGATCGGCTGCAACACCGCTGTCGTGCGCGGCGCCGTCGCCGTGGCAGGGCGGAACGGCAGCCGCGCGAGCGACACTCTCGAAAAGACTGCCCTGCGACGACGGCTGGAACAGGCACGCAAACATGCAGTGTCACGCTGCTCAATGACTACGCTTCGACAACCACGGCATTCGCTACGCCCTCGCCGACAGCCGGCATGGCCCTTCTTCCGGGTCGCGTGCGCGGGCGATGCGCGCGTGGATGTCGAGGCCGAGGAACAGCCGGGGGGTCCATCGTCCGCGCTCGCCATGCGCCGGCGCCAGGTGGAGGCTCACTCCTTCGGCGCTGCGCGCCATGGGCGCGGGGCCAAGCAACAGGCACACCGTTCGGCTGCCTTCGATGACCCGCTGAAGACGAAACCACGTGGTAAACGGCAGCCGCCGGATGGCCTCGGACGGCACCTCGGCGACATCCAGGACGACCAGGTCGAACCCTCCGGCCTGCAGCACGAGGTTGAGCGCCTTCAGGGCGCGCTCCAGCAGCCGTTCCAACGACTTCCCCGCCTCTCGCTGCGGCCACGCCCCCATCGTCGTCCCCTCGCCGCGGAGCCAGAGCAGGTGTTCGAGGCCCACGCCGATGGCTGCGGCGGATTCAGGATCGAAGGTGTCGAGCGGATCGACGAGCGCCGTCAATTCCCCGCGGCCGGTGGCCGCCGCCAGCGCCGCGCACATCAGGGTGGCCCGGCCGGACGAACGCGGTCCGACGACCTCCGACATCTGACCGCGCGGCAGGCCGCCGTCCAGGCGTTGGTCGAGGAGGGTGAGGCCGGTGGGCAGCACCGTGTCCGAAGACCGCGGAGTTCGTTCCGGCGCGATCGTATTGCCCGACTGGTGGAGCGTGCGGTCGAGTTTTCGCGCCCGCAGGAGCGCTTCGAGGTCGATGCGGGCGAGTGCGCTTTTTGCCATACCTGCCGGTCCTGTGGTATTTCGCTTTTCTTTCGCTTACGAAAATATAGCGAAAGTCGCGCCGGGAATCAAGAAGCAACTGCGTGCTACCATGAGTTTGTTCCGCTCCATGCCCGATTCGACCGGCGCCGCCGGATCTTCGCCTGTTGTCCCTGGTGCCAGCCCGACTGAGGCACTCCCCCTCACGCCGACGACTGCCTCCCGGGTGGCGCTCCGCCGCCTGGCTGCGGCCTTCACCTACCCCGAGTTTCGCAAGCTCTGGATGGGCGCCTGCACCTCGAGCATCGGCACGTGGATGCAGAACGTCGCCCAGAACTGGCTGGTGCTGACGCTCACCAACTCAGCGTTCTATCTGGGGCTGGATGCGTTTCTCGGACAGTTGCCGATCATGCTCTTCACGCTCATCGGGGGCGTGGTGGCCGACCGGCGCGATCGGCGCAGGATCCTGCTGACGTCGCAGTACATCCAGATGATGTCGGCGTTCACGCTCGCGCTGCTCGTCTACCTCCAGGTGGTGCGTCCCCCGGACGGGATGGCCGGCCACGCGGTCTCGATGACGGTCTGGTACGTCCTTGGGCTCTCGTTCCTCAACGGCTGCGCCCAGGCGTTTGGCGGGCCGGCCTACCAGTCGCTCGTTCCCTCGCTCGTCGAAAAGAAGGACTTGCCCAACGCGATCGCGCTCAACTCGGTTCAGTTCAACCTGGCGCGCATCATCGGCCCGCTGCTGGCCGGTGTGGCGCTCGCGACGCTCGGGACCGTTTTCTGCTTCGCGATCAACGGCCTGTCGTTCGTGGCCGTGATCGTGTCGCTGATGGTGCTCACCGTTCCGCCGCGCACGCCCCTGCCGCCGCAGCCGATGCTGCAGCAGCTCCGCGGCGGCCTCTCGTACGTGCGGCACGAGGGTCCGCTTCTCGGCCTGACCCTCATCGCGTTCGTGACGACGTTCCTCGGCATGCCGCTCATCACGATGCTGCCGGTGTTCGTGCAGCAGGTGTTTCACCTCGGCGTCACGGAATACAGCCAGATGATGGCGTTTCAGGGCGCCGGCGCCGTGTTTGGCGCGCTGATCGTCGCGTGGATGGGACGGTTCCCGCGGATGGGCTCCACGGCGCTGAAGGTCCAGGTCGGCCTGGGCGCGGTGATCGTGGCCTTCGCGCTCTCACGCGTGCCGGCTCTCAGCTATGCCCTGCTGTTCATGGCGGGAATCGGCCAGATCGTGGTGTTCTCGCTGGCGAACTCGCTGGTGCAGCTGGTTGTCCCCAACCAGATGCGGGGCCGTGTGATGAGCATCTACATGGTGGCGTTCCGCAGCGGCATGCCCCTCGGCAGCCTGACGGCAGGCTATCTCGCCAACATCTACTCCGCCCCCGCCGTGCTGGTCGGCGACGGCCTGCTCCTCATGGCCGTCGGCCTCATCGTCCTCACGACCTACGGACGGCTCAGCGACATCTGAACGGACGGCACAACCACGAAGAACACTGTGTGGTTGAAATCGTGGCAGGCCCGCCACTGGCACGTGCCCGTCAGATACTGGTTTTCATCCACGGCGCCGTGTTGTGGAAATCGACCAGGGCGGTGCCGGGCGGGTTGATTGTGTCGCACGCGGCGCGCTGTTCCTCGGTGAGCACCAGGTCCAGCACGGGGAGGAGATCCTGCAGTTGCGCCATCGTGCGCGGCCCGATGACCGGAGAGGTGATGCCAGGCTGATCCTTGCACCAGAGAAGCGCCAGCTGCCCGGGTGTCAGGCCGTGGTCGCGCGCGAGCGCGGCGAACATGCGTCCCGCTTCGATGCCCCGCGGCGTGACCCGGCGCGAGTAGATGCTATCCGGCTGGCGCGCTGCGCGCGAATCGGGCGGCAATGCCTCCCCCGCCTGGTATCGACCGGCCAGGAGTCCCTGCGCAATCGGCCCCCAGGGCAGAATCGCCAGGTTGTAACGCGCGGCGAGCGGCAGGAGCTCGTTCTCAATCCGCCGGTCGAGCAGATTGTACGGCGGCTGTTCGCTCACGTAGCGCGCGAAGAGGTGCCGCTCGCTCGAGGCCAGCGCCTCCATCACCATCCACGCCGGGTGCGTGGAACATCCGATGTAGCGCACCTTCCCTGCCCTCACCAGGTCTGTCAGCGCGGCGAGCGTCTCCTCGATCGGGATCTCGGGGCTCGGGCGATGCACCTGGTAAAGGTCGATGTAGTCGGTGTGCAACCGACGAAGTGACTCGTCGCACGCCTTCAGGATGTGCAGCCGCGAGTTCCCCCCGTCGTTCGGCCCGTTACCCATCGGGAAGTGCACCTTGGTCGCCAGCACGACACGATCCCGCCGGCCGGCCAGCACCTTCCCGACCGCTTCCTCCGATCGGCCGCCGTGGTAGCTGTTGGACGTGTCGATGAAGTTGAGACCCGCCGCAAGGGCCACGTCCACCATGCGCGCCGCGTCCTCGTCGGCTGTCGGCCCGCCGAAGTTCAAGGTGCCAAGACACAGCGGCGAGACACGGACCCCCGTGCGGCCGAGCAGGCGGTAGTTCATGGGGAGATTATACGGGAGGGATCGGCGATCGGGGGTCGGGGAATGCGAAGCGCTTCGCTATCCGCTGTGTCCGATCTTCCGCTACACTGTGGGCCACATGGAGGACATATGCGAACGAGACTGATGGGTACGCTGTTTTTAATTCTGATGGGACTCGTGTCGGTTCGGGCGAACGCGCAGCCGGCGTTCACGGTTGGTGGCGTCACGGCGCAGCCGGGCACAGCGATGTATGGCGAGATCCAGGTCCCGGCGCGGGGAGCTGATACCGGCACAATCATCCCGTTCTCGATCATAAACGGGGCGAAACCTGGCCCCGTGCTCACGCTCGTCGCCGGGACACACGGCGCGGAGTACCCGCCGATCCTGGCGCTGCAGCGCCTGCGCGCGTCGATCGACCCGAAGGAGCTGTCGGGGACCATCCTGATGGTCCACGTGGCGAACATGCCGGCATTCCTTGGGCGCGCCATCTACTACACCCCGGGCGACCACAAGAACCTGAATCGCGTGTTCCCGGGCAAGGCGGACGGCACGATCTCGGAACGGATTGCCGATCTGATCACGCGCGAGTTCATCGAGCGCACGCAGTACCTGATCGACCTGCACTGCGGCGACGCGAACGAGTCGCTGCGCCCGTACTTGTATTGGACGATCAATGCCTCGCCGACGCTGGTGGAGACCATGCGCCAGCTCGCGCTCGCCTTTGGCATGGATCACATCATCCTGGACAAAGCCCGGCCGACCGACCCCGCCGCGTCGCTCTACCTGGAGAACACGGCCATCACGCGCGGCAAGCCGGCCATGACGATCGAGTCGGGCGCGATGGGCCAGAGCGATGAGGAATCGATCCAGCAGATCGAACGGGGCGTGGCCGGCGTGCTGAAGCACCTGAAGATGCGGGCCACGGGCCCCGACCCACTCCAGCACGTCGTGCTCCTCGGGCGGAACCTGGTGATCAACAGCCAGCACACCGGCATCTTCTACCCGCTCGTCGAGCGCGGGCACACGGTGGCGGAGGGTGCGCTGATTGGCCGGGTCACGGACTTCCAGGGGAAAACGATCGAGGAGATCCGCGCGCCGTTTGCAGGAGAGATCCTCTACGTGGTCGGCACGCCGCCGACGAGCAAGGGAGAGCCGCTCGCATTCATCGCGGCGCCGGCCACGGCGGAGGAGATCCCGAAGCGGTAGCCCGGCCTGGTCATGACGGCCGGAACGCGAGGGGTCGCACCGCGATCCGGTGGATGCCGGGTGTGGTCCGGCCCATCCGCAGGGCAGAGGCGTCTCAGTGCTTCTTCGCGACGATCACACGCGATCCGATCGCGCGTGCCGCGCGCATCTTCTCCACGTCGCCGTAGTGCAGGCCCTGGTCGTCGGGAGGTACGGGCGTGGGATCCGGGATGGTGAGCGTGCGGCCGGGGGCGAATCCGACCGCGACGTCCACCTCCCCGATCTCGGCGGTTCCTGGCGGAGCCTCGCTGGGTTCCTCTTGGTCCACTGCGGCCCAGAGATACCATGACGCGATGGACCGGTACGGGCGCCATGGCTCTCCCATCCGCAGCACCTGCGCCGCCGATGGCCGACATCGCAGGCCGTAGGTTCGCTGGATCGACCGCAGCAGGCCAACGTCATCGACCGGCAGGATGTCGGGGCGCCCCAACTGGAAGATCAGGATCATCTCCGCGGTCCAGCGCCCGATCCCCTTCACCGCGGTCAGCGTCTCCATCACCTGCTCATCGGACATGTCGTCGAGACGGTCGAGCGGCAACGTGCCCGCGGCCGTCCTCGCACAGAGATCGCGCAGGTAGGACGCCTTCTGTCGGCTCAGCCCGACCTCGCGCAACTGCTCGAGCGGCACGGCGAGAAGGTCCGCAGGGGCGGGAAAGCCGTTGTCGGGGAACAGCGCCAGGAACCGCGAGAAGATCGTGGCGGCGGCCTTGACCGACAGCTGCTGGGACACGAGCGCGCGCACCAGCGCACGCAGCCGGGGCTCGGTGGATTGCTCGGCAAGGCCGCAGGCCCCGTGTCGTTTGGCGATCGCGCCGAGCACCGGGTCGATCCGCATCAGGTGCCGCCGTGCGCGCGCATAGTCGACTGCGTGAACCACGGCCGCAGTCTAACACCCTTCGACTGGCTCGCTCGCCCACAGGAGGTCCTTCCACTCGAGTCGCGGCCTTCCCTCCCCCCCCACGTCCAGGTCCCTTGTGCTATCCTTTTCCCTGCGGTGATTGTCGAGACGAGCCGCGTTCCGGCCCTTTCGGGGCAAGCCCCTCTGACCGTCCGCCAGGCGCACCGCGCATTCGTACGTTTTTTCCTCCCAGTTCTTATCGTACGACGTGAGGAGTCATCTCTGTGCCCGATCATCGCATTCATGAACATCCCATCCTCCCCGCCCCGGAGCAGGCCGGCGTGCCCTTTAGCTGGCTGGGCCAGCCGTTCCTCGCGCGGCACGGAGAGACGATCGCGTCGGCCCTCTTCGCCAACGGCGTGAGGACCTTCGGGCACCATCCGAAGGACGGCGCACCCCAGGGTATCTTCTGCGCGAACGGCCAGTGTGCGCAGTGCTCGGTCGTCGCCGACGGCCTGCCCGTGAAGTCCTGCATGGTGGTCGTCGGCCCGGGCATGAACGTGCAGCCGCTCGATGGGCTCCCGGTCCTGCCCGACGTCCAGAGACAGCCGACGACACATGCCATCGAGACGGTCGATGTCGAGTGCCTCATTATCGGCGGCGGACCCGCCGGACTCACGGCGGCCATCGAGCTTGGCAAGGCTGGAGTTCGGGCGCTCATCGTGGACGACAAGCGCCGCCTCGGCGGCAAGCTGGTGCTCCAGACACACAAGTTCTTCGGGTCGATCGAGGCCTGTCACGCCGGCACGCGCGGCATCGACATCGCGACCAGGCTCGAGCAGGAAGCGCGGCAGTTCGAGAACATCCGCATCTGGCTCAACTCCACGGTCCTCTCGGTCTTCTCCGACCGGCGGGTGGGCGTCCTCCGCGACAACCAGCAGTACGTCATCGTCCGGCCCGACATCCTGCTGGTCACCGCCGGCGCGCGCGAGAAGTCGCTCGTGTTCCCGGGCAACACGCTGCCGGGTGTCTACGGGGCGGGCGCGTTCCAGACGCTGGTGAATCGCGATCTCGTCCGGCCGGCCGAACGGCTGTTCGTCATCGGCGGCGGCAATGTCGGCCTGATCGCCGGCTACCACGCGCTCCAGGCAGGCATTGGCGTCGTCGGCCTCTGCGAGGCCCTGCCCGAGTGCGGCGGGTACAAGGTGCACAAGGACAAGCTGGTGCGCATGGGCGTGCCGGTCTATACGTCGCACACCATCCTGCGAGCCGAGGGGAAGGACGAAGTCGAGGCAGTCACGATCGCGCAGATCGACAAGAAGTGGCGGCCGATCCCTGGCACGGAGAAGCGGTTCGAGTGCGACACGGTGTTGATTGCGGTCGGCCTCGACCCGGTGGACGAGTTTCTGCACAAGGCGAGCGAGTTCGGCCTGCCCGCGGTCGCAGCCGGCGACTCGGAGGAGATCGCCGAGGCGTCTGCCGCCATGTTCACCGGGCGGATCCGGGGCCTCGAAATCGCCAAGCGCCTGGGGCGCGATGTCGGCGAGGTCCCGCCCGAGTGGCACCGCACGGCCCAGATCCTCAAGTCCCGCCCGGGCATGACGATGACGGAAGACCTGCCGGAGACGCAGGCGGGCGTGTTCCCGGTCTTCCACTGCGCGCAGGAGATTCCGTGCAACCCGTGCACCTCGATCTGCCCGAACCACTCGATCCGGATCGAGGGTGACGAGGTGCTCGGGCTGCCCGAGTTCGTAGGCAACGAGTGCGACGGGTGCGAGAAGTGCGTGGCCATCTGCCCCGGCCTCGCCATCACGCTCCTCGACTTCCGAAAAGACGCGGCGCAGCCGACCGTCGTGATCCCGTATGAGTTCTCGGCCAAGCGGATCAAGAAGGGTGATACGGTGACCGTGCTCGATTGCGAGGGCGTCGTGCTCGGCAACGTGGAGGTGACGCGCGTCCGCGCCCCGCGCGAGGCCGACCGCGCGCTCCTCGTGCGCGTGACGGCGCCGGCCGACATCGCGCCGCGCATCTCGGGCATTCGCGTGCAGGAGCCGTGGCAGGCCGAGCGCGCCGAGCGTTTCGAGCAATCGATTGGCGACGACGAGATCGTGTGCCGGTGCGAGCGTGTCACGGCGAAAGAGCTGCGCGCCCTGATTCGCTCCGGCATCCGCGACATGAACCACCTGAAGGCGGTGACCCGCTGCGGCATGGGCGCGTGCGGCGGCAAGACCTGCCCGAACCTGATCAAGCGGATCTTCCGGGAGGAGGGAATCCCGGCCGACCAGGTCGCGGACCTGACTCGCCGGCCGCTGTTCATGGAGGTGCCCCTGGGCGCCTTCGCTGGCGTGGTGGCAGGTGAGGCTCTGGTCCAGGATGTGCCGCGGCGGCACGCCACCGACGCTCACGAAGGAGGCCTGTGATGAGCGCCCAGGTCTTCGATGCCATTGTGATTGGCGCGGGCAGCGTCGGGTTGCCGACCGCGCTGTTTCTGGCCGAGGCGGGTGTCTCGACCCTGGTCATCGACCAGTTTGCCGGCCCCGGCCAGGGGAGCAACAAGGCGGCGATCGGCGGCATTCGCGCCACGCATTCCGCGCCGGCCAAGATCCGTCTCTGCCTCGAATCGCTGCGCATCTTCTCGACGTGGGAGAAGTCCCACGGCGACGGCATCGAGTGGTTCCAGGGCGGCTACCTGTTCGTCGCCTACCGCGAGCAGGAGGAACGCTCGCTCCAGGAACTGCTGAAGATCCAGCAGAGCTACGGCCTCAATATCCGGTGGCTGGACCGCGACGAGATCGTCGCGCTCGTGCCCGACATCAACCGGGAGGAGCTGCGTGGCGGCACGTACTCCCCGGAAGACGGATCCGCGTCGCCGATAATGTCGGCGGCGGCGTTCTACCGCCGGGCCGTGGAGCTTGGCGTGCAGTTCCGGTTCGGCGAGCGGGTGACGGGCATCATCCGCCGAAAGAACGGCGTCGTCGGCGTGCGGACGGACAAGGGCGGCTATGCCACCCAGACGGTGATCAACGCAGCCGGCGCCTGGGCCAGACCGCTCGCGCAGTCGGTTGGCCTCGACACCCCGGTCGTGCCCGACAGCCACGAGGCTGGCATTACCGAGCCGGTGGCCCGGTTCTTCGACCCCATGCTCGTGGATCTCCGCCCGACCGAGGGCGCGCGCAACTACTACTTCTACCAGCACAAACCTGGGGGCATCGTCTTTTGCATCACGCCCGACCCGCCCATCGTCGGCACCGACCGGCGTGAAACGTCGGTTTACCTCCCGATGATCGCCAATCGCATGGTCGGCCTGATGCCGAAACTGGCGAACATCAAGGTGCGTCGCACATGGCGCGGCCTGTACCCGATGACGCCAGACGGCGCGCCGGTGCTCGGGTGGTCGAAGACGGTCGAGGGCTACGTACACGCGGAAGGGATGTGCGGTCAGGGCTACATGCTCGGGCCCGGCGTCGGCGCATTGCTGAGTCGCATGGTCCGTGGCGCCGACAGCGCGGAAGACAAGCAGATCCTGGAAGAGCTGCGGCCGACGCGAGAATTCGGGGGGGACGAAGCGCTCAAGTGAGTCCCCATGTCCCACCACACCATTCGGTCCGCTTACCAGGACCTCGCCGAACGGATCAACCGCTTTCCACTGGGCGCCCCCCCGTCGGACGTCCTGTTCGCGATCCTGAAGATGCTCTTCAGCGAGCGGGAGGCCGGGCTCGTCGCGCAGTTGCCCATCAAGCCGTTCACCGTGGCCGACGCAGCCGCGCGCTGGAAGCTGTCGGAGGCGGAGGCCCAGCGCGTGCTCGACGCCCTGTCGGACCGCGCCATCCTCCTCGATGTCGAGCACCGGTCCGGCCGGCACAGCTACGTGCTGCCGCCGCCGATGGCCGGCTTCTTCGAGTTCTCGCTGATGCGGGTGCGGGACGACCTTGACCAGAAGCTGCTGTCGGAACTGTTCTACCAGTACCTGAACGTCGAAGAGGCGTTCATCCGCGACTTGTTCACGAGGGGCGAGACCCAGCTTGGCCGTGTCTATGTGAACGAGGAGGCGGTGCCGGCAGAGCTCTCGCTGCACCTGCTCGACGACGACCGCGCCAGCGAGGTGGCGAAGACGGCGCACACGATCGGCGTGGGCACCTGCTACTGCCGCCACAAGATGCAGCACGTCGGGAAGGCCTGCGACGCGCCGCTCGACATCTGCATGACGTTCAACTCGGTGGCATCGTCGCTCGTACATCACGGTATCGCACGCCCGATCGATGCCGCCGAGTGCCTGGACCTGCTCCAGCAGGCCCGCGACCGGCGGCTGGTGCAGTTTGGCGAGAACGCGCGAGAGGGCGTCAGCTTCATCTGCAACTGCTGCGGCTGCTGCTGCGAGGCGCTGGTGGCCGCGCGCCGATTCGGGTTTCTCCACCCGGTCCACACGAGCAACTTCGTGCTCGACGTGGACCGCGCCGCCTGCAACGGCTGCGGCAAGTGCGTGGACGCCTGCCCGGTCGAAGCCCTGGCGCTGGTGTCGGCGAACGACCCGAAGACACCGCGGAAGAAGGCCGCACGATTGTCGGAAGACCTGTGCCTGGGCTGCGGCGTGTGCGTGAGCACCTGCCCCGCGGACAGCCTGCGCCTGACATCGCGCCCCGAGCGCGTCATCACGCCCGTGAACTCCACCCACCGGGTGGTGCTCCAGGCGATCGAGCGCGGCATGCTGCAGGACCTGATCTTCGACAACCGGGCGCTCTTCAGCCACCGCGCGATGGCCGCCATCCTCGGCGTGATCCTGAAACTGCCGCCGATCACACGCGCGATGGCCAGCCAGCAGGTGCGGTCACGCTACCTGGAGGCGCTGATTCGGAAGCGCGCCTAGCAGGCCCAGCACATTCTTCACGAACTCGCGCGTCTCGCCGTAGAGCGCCGCCTGGCCGCGCGCGTAGCGTTCCGCAAACCCGGGCCCGGCGTTGTACGCGATCAGCGCGCGCTCGACGGTCTTGAACGCGCGGAGCAGGCTGGCCAGGTAGCGAACGCCACCTTCGATGTTCTGCTGCAGATCGCGGGGGTCCACGCGCAGTTCGCGCGCGGTACCCGGCATCATCTGCATGAGGCCGATGGCGCCGACCCGTGACACCGCGTCCTGGTTCCATCCTGACTCGCACGTGATGACCGCGCGCACCAGGGCGGCATCGACGCCGTACGCCGACGCGAACCGCATGACGTAGGTGTCTGCCAGCCCACCGCCCGTGCCTGGCTTTACAGGAGCCCTCAGGGCCTGGCGCTGTTTCTCTGGCGCCTCGGCTCGCTCGCGCGCGGTCCGCAGCCGACGATACTCCCGGTCGAGGACGTCGGACACCTGCTCGGCGCGGTAGCCGACCATCAGCATCTTCTGCGCGTTGTCGAGCGCCATCCGCGTGATGCGCCCTGCCAGGATATCGGCGATCTCCTTGGGCGAGTACCCGAGGCTGTGCAGCCGGTAGGCGGCGTCGTCGCGCGCCGCCGCCCCTTGCCCCACGTCGATCATGATCGTGCGGACGCCGCCAAAGGCGGATCGGTAATCCTCGAGCGAATGCCCGGGTTGCACGACCGCGGGCCCGGCGATCGCGAGGACCACCTGCTCGAAATCGAACATGCGGGCCGCTTCCTGCTCGGGAGAGCGACCCGGCGGGCGCGACGACACGTCGCGGAACAGACGCGAGAGCCCGGGAAACGTTCGGATGTCGCGCGAGGCCGCCTGAGCGTCGGCCTGCAGTCGGGGCTGACGAGGAAGGGTCGGAACTGACGATGAGGAGTCGGAACTGACGATGAGGGGTCGGAACTGACGATGAAGAGTCGGAACTGACGATGAGGGGTCGGAACTGACGATGAGGGGTCGGAACTGACGAGGAAGAGTCGGGGCTGACGATGAGGAGTCGGAACTGACGATAAGGGGTCGGAACTGACGTTGAAGAGTCGGAACTGACGATGAGGAGTCGAAACTGACGATGAGGGGTCGG
>JANYLG010000148.1 GCA_025363775.1 Acidobacteriota bacterium
GCGACGGCGCGGCTCTTCGCCGGGGATGTCGGCCAGGTTGTGGACCGTGACGCCGAGCAGGCGGACCGGCCTCCTGCCGGCCTCGGTGCGATGCAGGAGGTCGAGCGAGCGCCGCGCGATCGCCTCCCCGTCCCGCGAGGCCGGCAGCGTCGAGTGGCTTCGCGTGATCGTCGTGAAGTCGGAATACCGCACCTTGATCGTCACGGTCCGGGCGTAGAGCCCCTCCCGCTCCAGCCACGCCGCCGCTTCCCGCGCCATCCTGGCGATTTCATCCCCGATCCGGCCGAGGTCCACGACGTCCTGGGAGTAGGTGTTCTCGGTGCCCGATGATTTCGCCGGGCGGTCGGGTTCCACAAGGCGGTTGTCGAACCCGTGCGCAAGTTGCACCAGCCACTCGGCCGCGCTGCCCACGGCCCCTTCGAGCCTGGCGGCATCGATCGTCCGCAGTTCCACCGCCTTGGTGACGCCAATCGCCCGCAGCCGCCGCGCGGTGACCGGGCCCACGCCCCACAGCGCATCGACGGGGAGCGCGCGAAGGAACGCCTCCACGCGCCCTGGCGCGACCACCGTCAGCCCGTCCGGCTTCTTCCAGCCGGAGGCAATCTTCGCGAGAAACTTGTTCGGCGCGACACCGGCGGAGGCGGTCAGGCCGGTCGTCGCGCGGATGTCATCCTTGATCCGCCGCGCCACCGTCATCCCGAGCGGCTCGTGCCAGACGTTCTCCGTGACGTCGAGGTACGCTTCGTCGAGCGACAGGGGTTCAACCAGGGGCGTGACCGACCGGAAGATGCCGAACACGGTGTCCGACACCGAACGGTATCGGGGGAAGTCGGGGCGGACGAGCACGAGGTCGGGGCACAGGCGCAACGCCACCGCGCTCGACATCGCCGAGTGGACGCCGAACGTACGCGCCTCGTAGCTGGCCGCAGCCACGACGCCGCGTTCGGAAGGCTCGCGCCCGACAGCCACCGGCCTTCCCCGAAGGGAGGGGTCGTCCCGCTGCTCAATCGACGCGTAGAAGGCGTCCATGTCCACGTGAAGGATGCGCCGGACCGGCGGGTGTGTCACGTGACGATTCTATGATCGTTCGCGCCCACGGCACGGGCGTATAATTCCTGACGCCCGTCCGTTCCGACTGTCATTGTCCGTTCCGACTGTCGTCGTCCGTTCCGACTCCTCATCGTCCGTTCCGACTGTCGTCGTCCGTGCCGACTCCTCATCGTCCGGTCCGACTGTCGTCGTCCGGTCCGACTGTCGTCGTCCGTTCCGACTCCTCATCGTCAGTTCCGACTATTATCGTCAGTTCCCGACTCCTCATCGTCCTTTCCGACTATTATCGTCAGTTCCGACTCCTCATCGTCCGTTCCGACTGTCGTCGTCAGTTCCCGACTCCTCATCGTCAGTTCCGACTTTCGTCGTCAGTTCCGACTATTATCGTCAGTTCCCGACTCCTCATCGTCAGTTCCGACTGTTGTCGTCAGTTCCGACTTTCGTCGTCAGTTCCGACTATTATCGTCAGTTCCGACTACCGATGATCCGTCTGATAGCGTTGGACATCGACGGCACGCTGCTCGACAGCCAGTGGCACGTGCCCCAGGTCAACCGCGACGCGATCAGGCGCGCGACCGACGCTGGCATCGAGGTGGCGCTGGTGACCGGGCGACGGTTCGACTTCGCCAGGCCGGTGATCGATCAGATCGAGGCCCCGCTGACGCTGATCGTCAGCGGCGGCGCCCTGGTCAAGCGGCGCGACGGCGAGACGCTCGTCCGGCACCTGCTGCCCGTCGTCGTGGCGCGCGAGGTCGTCGAGGGCACGGCTGACTTCCGGGACGCGACCGCTGTGGTGTTCGACCGGCCGCGCGCGGCCCAGGTGGTCCACGAGCGGCTCGACATCCGCGACACCCATCGTCGATCGTACTTCCAGCGCAACCGCGACTTCATCACCGAGGTCGTGCCGCTCGAAGCGGCGTTGACCGAAGATCCCATCCAGGTGATGTACTCCGGCGGCGTCGCGCGGATGCGCGAGCTGGTGGCGCGGGTGGCCAGCCTCTCGGTCAGTTCACGGGTGGCCATCGCGCTCACCGAGTACGAATCGCATGACTTCTCGCTCGTAGACGTGAACCGCGCGGGGTGCACGAAGGGCGCGACGCTGGCGGAATGGGTGGCGAGCCAGGGCATCGGGCGGGACGAGGTGATGGCGGTCGGCGACAATTTCAACGACCGCGACATGCTCGAGTTCGCCGGCGTGCCCGTGGTGATGGGCAACGCCGTGGACGACCTGAAACGGTTGGGCTGGCCGGTCACCCTCGACAACAACGCCGGTGGAGTCGCCGCCGCGATCGAGCAGTTCGCCCTGGCAGGTGGCTGTCACCAGTCCCGCCGACCCTGAATCTCTAGTCCTGTAGGAGAGCGCCGCCCCGCCCGTGGCGGCGTTTGTGCTCGTCTTCACAAGTGCGCGCATCCGGCCAGAAGCGCGGGTGCCGCTCGGAACGGTCATCATGATCACGGTTTCCAGGCGACGTTTTCTCCAGATTTCCGGCACAACAGCCGGGCTGGCCGCCGCCGGCTCGGTCGCGGGCGGCCTCGCCCGGGGCGGTGCGGTTGCGGAGGCGCACGAGACGGGTGTCCGGACGGTTCCCACCTACTGCGACATCTGCTTCTGGAAGTGCGGGGCGATCGCGTACGTCCGGGATGGGCAGCTCTGGAAAATCGAAGGCAACCCGGCCGACCCTCTCAGCCGAGGCCGACTGTGTCCACGTGGCACGGGCGGTGTCGGCGCGCACGTGGATCCCGACCGGCTGAAGGCGCCGCTCGTCCGGCGCCAGAAGCGCGGGCAGGAGGAATGGGCCGAGGTCACCTGGGACGAAGCGCTCAACGTGGTGGCCGAGAAACTGCAGAAGATCAAGGCCGAGTATGGCCCGGAAGCGGTGGCGCTCTTTTCGCACGGCATCGGCGGCACCTTCCTGAAGCACACGCTGCGCGCGTTCGGCACGCCCAACATGGCTGCGCCCTCCTTCGCGCAGTGCCGCGGCCCGCGCGACGTGGGGTTCGCCCTGACCTTCGGTGAGGAAGTCGGGTCGCCCGAACGAACCGACATCCGCAACGCTCGCTGCCTGGTGCTCATCGGCTCGCACCTCGGCGAGAACATGCACAACACGCAGGCGCAGGAGTTCGCCGAGGCGATCGGCGCCGGCGCGTCGATCATCGTCGTCGACCCCCGGTTCTCGGTGGCGGCGAGCAAGGCGAAGCACTACCTGCCGATCAAGCCCGGCGCCGACCTCGCGCTGTTGCTGGCCTGGATGAACGTGCTCGTCACCGAAGGGCTCTACGACAAGGAGTATGTGGACGCATACGGCTTCGGCTTCGACGCGTTCAAGGCCGAGATCGCGAGTTCCACGCCGGAGTGGGCGTACCCGGAGACGGGCATCGAGCCCTCGGTGATCCGTGAAACCGCTCGCGAGATGGCCCGGCACCGGCCTGCGACGCTCGTGCATCCGGGCCGCCACGCAACCTGGTACGGCGACGATACGCAGAGAAGCCGGGCGATCGCGCTGCTGAACGCGTTGCTCGGGAGTTGGGGGCGGAAGGGCGGGTTCTGGAAGCCGGTGCAGATGACCGTGCCAGGCTATCCGTACCCACCCTATCCGAAGCCCGGCAAGGGGAAGGTGGACAACCCGAACGGGAAGTACCCGTTCGCGAGCGAGGCGCTGACCACCGGCATCCGCGAGGCGACGATCACCGGCGCGCCGTACCCGGTGAAAGGGTGGATGGTCTACGCCACGAACCTGCTGCACGCGATGCCCGACCAGCGGGAGACGATTCGCGCCATCCAGGCGCTGGATCTCCTGGTTGTCGTGGACGTGATCCCGAGCGAGATCGCCGGGTGGGCCGACGTGGTGCTGCCCGAGACCACCTACCTGGAACGCTACGACGACCTCAACGTCGAATGGTTCCGCGAGCCGTTCGTGGCCCTGCGGCAGCCGGTCGTGCACGCCCCTCACCGACAGAAGCCAAACTGGTGGATTGCCCGGCAGCTGGCGCTCAGGCTCGGGCTCGGCGCCTACTACCCGTGGACGACGATCGAAGAGTACCTGGACTACCGCCTGACAAAGGCGGGCCTGAGCTTCGACACGCTGAAGAAGCAGGGGATCATTCACGGCGAGAAGCAGCCGGTGTTTTTCGACGAGGGAGCCGAGGCGAGTTTCCCGACGGCCTCACGCAAGATCGACTTCTACTCCACGACGCTGCGCGAGGCCGGCTTCGACCCGGTCCCGAAGTTCACGCGCCCCGAGCCGCCGCCAGAGGGCTCGTTCCGCCTGCTGTTCGGCCGCGCGCCCATGCACTCGTTCAGCCGCACGCAGTCGAATCCGATCCTCCACGACGGCATGTCCGAGAACGCCGTGTGGGTGAACGTGCACGTCGCCACTCGGCTGGGGCTGACCAACGGCGCCTACGTCCGGCTGCGAAACCAGGACGGCGTGCTGAGCGCGCGCATCCGGCTGAAAGCCACCGAGCGCATCCGGCCGGATTGCGTCTACATGGTGCACGGCTTCGGCCACACCTCGAAGAGGCTCACGCGCGCGCTTGGCAAGGGCGCGAGCGACGCGCAGTTGGTGACCCGCTATGCCACCGACCCGCTCATGGGAGGCACCGGGATGAATGTCAACTTCGTCACCCTCGAGGCGGAGGCATAGGGCGATGGCGCGTTACGGCATGGTCATCGATACCCGCAAGTGCGTGGGCTGCACCGACTGCGTCGTCGCCTGCAAGACCGAGAACCAGGTGCCCGAGGGACTGAACCGCGACTGGATTGCCGACGACCTCACGGGCAGCTTCCCGACCGTGCACCTGGAGATCAGGACCGAGCGGTGCAACCACTGCGACAACCCGCCGTGTGTCGCCTGCTGCCCGACGGGCGCCAGCCACGTGGATCCGTTCGGCGCGATCGTGCTGGTGACGCCGGAGATGTGCATCGGGTGCAAGGCGTGCCTGGCGTCGTGCCCGTACGATGCGCGGTTCGTGCACCCCGACGGCTACGCCGACAAGTGCACGTTCTGCATTCATCGGGTCAAGGACGGGCTCGACCCGGCCTGCGTGTCGGTGTGCCCGACACATTGCATGACGTTTGGCGACCTCGACGACCCGAACAGCGAGGTCAACCGCCAGCTCGCATCACGCCCGCCCCATGCGCTGATGCCCGCGGCCGGGACCGAACCCCGGATCTTCTATCTCACGTAGGCGGCGGACCACGCAGGGTTGCCGGGAGCACGCGATGCGAGAACTCGTCCTGACGCGTCACAATGAACTAATCGATCCCCTGGTTCGTGTCTGGGGCTGGGAGATCCCGGTCTACCTGTTCCTGGGCGGATGGGTGGCCGGGATGATGATCCTCGTCGGCTACTTCCTGCTTCGGGGCCGCAACCGCGAAGACACCTGCGTGTGCTCGGTTCTGCCGGGGACCAGCGTCGTGCTGTTGAGCCTGGGGATGGGCGCGCTGTTCCTCGACCTCGAGCACAAGCTCTACGTCTGGCGCCTGTACACGACGTTCGAGGTGACGTCGCCGATGTCCTGGGGGGCGTGGATCCTGCTCCTCGTCTACCCGGCCCTGGCTGCCGCCTTCGCGCTGCGCCCACCCGGGATCCTGCGTGACCTGTTTCCGGCCGTCGATCGGCTGTCTCGGCGCCTCGATACTCCGGTTGGCGTGAGGGGCATCGCGGCAGCGAACCTCGTCCTCGGCATCTCGCTGGGAATCTACACCGGCATCCTGCTGAGTGCGCTCGGCGCGCGGCCGTTCTGGAACAGCGCGATTCTCGGGCCGTTGTTCCTGGTGTCTGGCCTCTCCTCGGCGGCCGCCTTTGGGCACATGGTGGCCCGTCATCACGAGGAGCGGGAGCTGCTGGCCAGGAGCGACAACGTGTTCCTGGCCATCGAGTTGTTCGTGGTCGCGCTGTTCCTGGTTGGCTTGCTCAGTTCCTCACAGGCGCATGTCGCCGCCGCGAGGCTCGTGCTTGGCGGGCCGTTCACCGCGTCGTTCTGGGTGCTGGTGGTGGGGGCCGGCATCGTCATTCCCCTGATGATCCAGCTGCTTGCGGTGACGCACAGGATCGCGCACACGAGGGTGGGGCCGCTCCTGGTGATGGCTGGCGGGCTCGCCCTTCGTTTCGTCATCGTCGCGGTGGGACAAGTGAGTCACTGGGCAAAGGTATAGGTGTTGTCCGGCAGAGGACGGAGAAAGATGGTCTCGAACACGCACGTATCGCGGGCACCGGCGCCCTACTCGAATCCGTATCTCGCCGGTATCGGCCTGGGCCTCGTGCTGCTGGCCGCGTTCGTGTTCGTCGGCCGCGGGCTTGGCGCGTCTGGCGGGGTGAGCGCGGTGGTCGCGAGCGGCCTGCACGCCATAGCGCCCGAACACGCGCATCGGCTGGAGTGGCTGTCGGGACGCCTGGCTGGTGACGCCAGCCCACTCGAGGAGTGGCTGGTGTTCGAGGGGATGGGCGTCGTTCTCGGGGCGTTGCTGTCGGGCCTGCTCGCGCGGCGGGCGATGGTCGTGATCGAGAAGGGACCGCGCGTCTCGAGGCGCGCGCGCCTGCTGATGGCGTTCTTCGGCGGGTCACTGATGGCCGTGGGCGCAGCCTTCGCGGGCGGCTGCACCAGTGGACAGGCGCTGACCGGCGGCGCGTTGCTGAACCTCGGCAGCTGGGCGTTCATGCTGATGGTGTTCGCGGGCGCATACGCGGTCGCGACGTTCGTGAAATGGCAATGGCGATGATGGCTCCATTCCTCAAGTACGGCGTATTCGGCAGCGAGACAAGCCTGGTCGTCGCGTTCCTGCTGGGAATCGGCTTCGGCTTCGCGCTCGAGCGGGCGGGTTTTGGCAGCGCGCGCAAGCTGGTGTCGCAGTTCTACCTGGACGACCTGGCGGTCTTCAAGGTGATGTTCACGGCCATCGTCACGGCCATGCTGGGCGTCACGTACCTGTCGTGGATCGGCTTCCTGAATCTCTCGCTCGTCTACCTTGTGCCGACGAACCTGCTTCCGCAGATTGTCGGAGGGCTGGTGCTCGGCGCAGGCTTCGTGATCGGCGGCTACTGCCCGGGCACGGCTCTCGCCGCGACGGCGACCGGCCGCGTGGACGCGTTGATCTACGGCGCCGGGCTCTACGCGGGCACGCTGCTGTTCGCCGAAGCCTACCCCCTGGTGAAGGGGCTGCACACGGCGACGCCGATGGGCCAGACGACGATCCCGCAGTACTTCAACCTGCCGTACGGCCTCGTGGTGTTTGCGGTCGTGCTGATGGCGCTCGGTGGTTTTGCGGGCGCCGGCTGGGTGGAGAAGAAAATGGCCGCGCGGAAGGCGGCTGCGCAGGCGGCCGCCTGATAGTGGCAGGCAGCTGGCAGCTGGTAGCTGGTAGCTGGCAGCTGGCAGCAGACAGCAGACAGCAGACGACTGACAGTGGGCAGCAATCGGCGGCGTTCAGGTCACGCGGGATTCACTGCCAGCTGTCCCTCGTTAGCTGCCGGCTGACACGGTTCGAGGATTTCCCATGCTTCAGTTCTTCACCACGCTGTCCACCAACCAGCGCCTCGCGCTGCTGGCGTTCGTGCTCGGGCTTGTGGCGATTGCCGCCACTCCGGCGCGCGGCGGGCGCGTCACGGTCGATCCCCGCGAGATGGCGATCCTCATGGAGAAGGGCGTCGACCGCGTGCCTGCCCGGACGCTGGCTGACTGGATCATCCAGGCGCGGTCCGACTTTCGCCTGATCGACCTCCGCGATCCGGCAGCGTTCGCCGCCGGTCTCCGGATTCCCACAGCCGAGAACGTTCCGGTCGGAACACTGGCTCAGGCCGGCCTCGCCCGCGACGAGAAGATCCTGCTCGTGGCCGACGACGAGGCGAGGGCCGCGCAGGCGTGGTTCCTGCTCGAGGCGCAGGGATTCAAGGGGGTCCGCATCGTGGAGGGCGGCCTGCGTGGCTGGCGGGAGCAGGTGATGTATCCGCGCGTGGACGGCGTGGATGCCGCCCAGCGCGCGAGACTCGAGGCGATCAGTAGGCATTTTGGCGGCGCGCCGCGCAGCGGAGAAACCTCCGCGGCCAGCGACACGATGCCCGCGCTGGCCGTCGCGCAGGTGGTCGTTCCGGTGCCGCCGATACCAGCCGCGAAGAAGGGGGCCCCTGCCAAGAAGAAGGAAGGATGCTAAACTCCCCGCGCAGGGGGAGCTATGCCATTGTTAGGACTGGGTGGTGAATCGGGCGGCCGCGCGACGGGTGCGAGTCACCAGCGTCGCGGCCGGCTGGTGTTCTTCGCGATCATTGTCGGGCTGGTGCTCGGTACCAGCAGCATGCTGTCGTGGTACGTCGAGGCCTTGTGGTTCGGCTCGCTGGGCTACTCCGACGTGTTCTGGAAGACGCTCGAGCTGAAGTCCATGCTCTTCTGTGGCTTCACGCTCGTCACCTTCATCCTGGTGTACGCGGCGCTTCGCCTCCTTCGGCCGTCCCAGCTCGACAACCGCCTGCTCTACGTCAACGGGCAGCCCGTCTCGCTCCCCTTGCAGTCCGTTGTCCGCGTGGCGTCCTGGGTGGTCGCGGTGGTCGTCGCGCTCGGGGCCGGGACCGGGTTGATGGCGGAATGGACGACGTTCGGCCAGTACCTGCACGCCCCGGCCGTCGCCGGCGCCACTGCCATGACCGATCCGATCTTCGGGCGTCCGATCGCGTTCTACCTGTTCACGCTGCCGGTGTGGCAGTTGATCGCCACCTGGCTGACGACCATCAGCCTCGTGATCCTCGTCGCAGCGTTGCTGGTCCTGCTCCTATCGAACGCCGAGAATCCCCTGGTGCTGGCGGGCATGCGCGAACAACGACCGGGATACCGGGGTGTCTCGTTCGCGGTGGCGTTCCTGATGCTCGTCATCGCGGCCCGGGTCGTGCTCTCGCGCTACGATCGGCTGTTCGACGACCACACGGTGTTTTCCGGCGCCGGTTACACCGAGGCGCACATCCTCATTCCCGGGCTGCTGATCGTGGCGCTGGCGCTGGTCGTCGGCGCGGTCGTCGCCATCTACAACGGCATCGGTCCCCGGCGACTGGTCACGCTGCTGGGCGCCCTCGCGCCCGTCGTGCTCGTGTACGCCGGCCTGACCGTCGTGTCCTGGTACGTCAGCGGCTTCATCGTGAAGCCCAACCAGCTGGTTCGGGAGCGACCGTACATCTCGCACAACATCGACTTCACGCGCCGCGCCTTCGACCTGGCCCGCATCGAGCAGCGGGCCTTCCCGGCCGAGACCGGGATCGCCGCGGTGGACCTGGCGAACAACAGCGCGACGATCCAGAACATCCGGCTGTGGGACTCGCGTGCGCTGCAGGACACGCTGCGGCAAATCCAGGGGATCCGGACCTACTACGATTTCCCCGAAATCGACATCGACCGCTACCACGTCGACGGCCAGGAGCGGCAGATGATGGTGGCCGCGCGCGAGCTGAACGTCGAGAAGCTCCCCGAGAGCAGCCGCAATTTCATCAACGAGAAGCTGATCTACACGCACGGCTACGGCGTGACGATGAACCCGGTGAACGGGTTCACGACGGAGGGGCTGCCTCAGCTCGTCCTCAGCGACATGCCGGTCCGGAGCACCTCGCCGGATATCCGTGTGACGCGGCCGGAAATCTACTTCGGCGTGTTGACCAACACCGACGTCTACGTGCGCACAAGGCAGAAGGAGTTCAATTTCCCGCAGGGCGAGACCAACAGCTACACGTCCTACCAGGGGAAGGGCGGGATCCCGATCGGGTCGTTTGGACGCCGGCTGCTGATTGCCGCGAGCCGTGGCGGAGCCGACCTGTCGAAGCTGCCGTTCAGCGACGACATCACCCCCGACAGCCTCCTGCTGATGCGGCGGAACATCCGCGAGCGGGTGCGGGCGCTCGCCCCGTTCCTCGTCTTCGACCCCGATCCCTACATTGTCGTCAGCGGCCAGGGTCGGCTGTTCTGGCTTATGGACGGCTTCACTCTGTCGAACATGTACCCGTATGCCACGCACTACCGGCTCGGCGACCAGTCCGTGAGCTACATGCGGAACAGCGTCAAGGTGATGGTGGACGCCTACGACGGGAGCGTCACCTTCTACGTCTTCGACCAGGACGACCCGATCATCGCGGCCTACCGCGGGATGTTCCCGACGCTGTTCGCGGACGGGAGCCGGATGCCTGCCGACGCGCGCGCCCATGTGCGCTACCCCGAGTTGCTGCTCAAGGTGCAGGCGACCGCGTTCAGCCTGTATCACATGCGCGATCCCGAAATGTTCTACAACCGGGAAGACCTGTGGAGCGTGGCCAGCGAGGTGACGTTGAGCGAGGACCGCGAGCAGGTCACCCGTCCGCTCGACCCGAACTTCGTGCTGATGACGCTGCCCGGCGAGAAGGGGCTCGAGTTCGTCGAGATCCTGCCGTTCACGCCTTCCAACCGGAACAACCTGATTGGCTGGATCGCCGGCCGCTGCGACGGCGCGGCCTACGGCAGCGCGATCGCCTACGATTTCCCGAAATCGCGTCTCGTGGACGGCCCCCTGCAGATCGAGGCCCGGATCGATCAGAATCCCCAGTTGTCCTCGCAGTTGACGCTCTGGAACCAGCAGGGATCTCGCGTCCGCCGCGGCAGCCTGATCGTGATCCCCATCGGACGGGCGCTGCTCTACGCCAAACCGATCTACCTGCAGGCCGAGAGAAGCCCGATGCCGCAGTTGCGGCTGGTCGTGCTCGCCTTGCAGGAGCAGCTCGGCTACGGCCCGACCTTCGATGCGGCGATGACCAGTCTGTTCGGCGAGGGGGCAGAACGAACGGTGCCGGCCGAAGCCGCCACCACGGCGCCTCCCGGTCCGTCTCCCGCACCGGGACAGCCTGTCGCCCCCGGTCGTCCGAATGTGCCCCCGGGACTCCAGGTCTTGATCGACCAGGCAGCCCACGACCTGGTGGACTACCAGCGGCTGACGGCCGAAGGCAAGCTGGGCGAGGCGGGCCTGCGTCTCGAGTCACTGAAGAAAACGCTGGAACGACTGAAGAAAGAACGGTAGGAGCGACGGGCCGGCGGCCGGACGTTGCACTTAAGCAATTGCTACAGCATAGCTTGTCGCTGGCTGGCGGTTGTTGGTAGACTCGTTGTGCCCTCCTGTTTTTGCGAAATCTCCTCTGCCTGTTTTTTCACGCCCCGTGAGGGGGGGCTCTGATGGACGGACGGGTACTGATCTATCCCCGCGGGACGAATCCCCGCGGCCGTGGAGGACGGACGGCATGAGCCAGCCACTGCTTCTGCTCGAGGTCTCTTGTCCGAACTGCCGTGCGGCACTCACGCAAGGTCAGCAGGTCGTTCTCGGGGCGCATCTCGTCGCGACCCACCAGGATGGCGAGATCCGACTGAGCGCCTTGTTCGGCGACGACCAGGTCCAGACCGACCTGGCGATGGGCGACGGGGACGTCGCGACGTTCACGTGCCCGTCCTGCGAGCGAAGCCTGATGGTGGAGACACCGTGCAAGTTGTGTGGCGGCCCGCTCGCGTCGGTGAACCTCGCGAGCGGCGAGACGATGGAGTTCTGCGGGCGACGGGGCTGCCGGGGGCACGCGCTGGGCGGCTTCGGCGACGTTGACGAGATGACCGACCTCCTGAACCGGATGTTCAAGATCCCGCACGACTAGGGCGGTTTCGGAGTCCTTATGCACACCCACCGGCGGTACAGCTTCAAGAACCAGCATTTCGCGGGGCAGGAGGGGCGGTTGATCCCGCTCCTGCAGCAGGCGCAGACCGAGGACGGTTATCTGCGTCGTGAGCGGCTCGAGGAGATCCACGAGCTCTCGGGGATCCCCCTGGCACACATCTACGGGGTGGCCACCTTCTACGCGCAGTTCCGGCTGAAGCCGGTGGGCAAGTTCCTGTTGCGTGTCTGCCACGGCACCGCCTGTCACGTGAGCGGCGCGGTCGAGCTGAGCCAGGCGGTCGAGAAGCACCTCGGCGTGCCGAACGGGGAGACGACGGCCGACCGGATGTTTAGCATCGAGACGGTGTCGTGCCTCGGGTGCTGCTCGCTCGCGCCCGCCATGATGATCAACGGCGCGACGTTCGGCAACCTGAGCCCGTCCGCTGCGGTGAAGGTTGTGAAGAAGTACCAGAAGGGGGAGCGGTCATGACGCGGGTCACCGTTGGCCTTTCGACGTGCGGGATTGCGGCTGGCGCCGAGGACACGTTCACGGCGCTCGAGACGAAGCTGGCGGGCCTGCCGGACGCGCCCGATCTGCAGCGCACCGGGTGCGTGGGCATGTGCTACCAGGAACCGCTCGTGGAGATCCGCAACGGCGATGGCGTCCGGTATCTCTACGGCCGCATCAGCCCCGACAAGGTCGGGCGGCTGATCGACGAGCACCTCGGCCAGGGGGCGCCGATTACCGACTGGCTGGTCTGGACGAGCGGCGGCAAGGGCAGCGATCACGCCTACCTCTCGCGTCAGCATCGCATCGTCCTGCGGAACTGCGGGAACATCGATCCCGAGTCGATCGACGAGTACATCAGGACGGGCGGCTACCTCGCGCTGCAGAAGGTGATCGAGGCCAAGGACCCGGACGGTCTCGTCAACGTGATGATCGAGTCGGGGCTGCGCGGCCGCGGCGGCGCGGGCTTTCTCACCGGGATGAAGTGGCGCTTCACGCGCATGGCGCCCGGCACGGAGAAGTTCATCATCTGCAACGCCGACGAAGGCGACCCGGGCGCGTTCATGGACCGCTCCGTCCTGGAGAGCGATCCGCACTCGGTGGTCGAGGGGATGATCATCGCCGGGTACGCCATCGGAGCGGACCACGGCTATATCTACGTGCGCGCGGAGTACCCGAAAGCGATCGAACGGCTCACGATCGCGATCGCGCAGGCACAGGAGCGCGGCTTCCTGGGTGACGGCATCCTCGGGAGCACCCACTCGTTCCACGTCAAGCTGAAGGAAGGCGCGGGCGCCTTCGTGTGCGGCGAGGAAACCGCGTTGATCATGTCGATCGAGGGCAAGCGCGGGATGCCGCGTGTCCGCCCGCCGTTCCCCGCGACCAGGGGGCTGTGGGAGAAGCCGACCTCCATCAACAACGTCGAGACCTTCGCCAACGTGCCGTGGATCGTCATCAACGGCGCGAAGGCGTTCAACTCGCTCGGCACGGCGAACAGCAAGGGCACGAAAGTCTTCGCGATGGCGGGGAAGATCCGCCACGGCGGCCTCGTCGAGGTGCCCATGGGCATCTCGATCCGCGAGATCGTCTTCGACATCTGCGGCGGCATCCGCGACGATCGCAAGTTCAAGGCGGTCCAGATGGGCGGGCCGTCCGGGGGCTGCATCCCAGCCGAGCTCCAGGACACGGTGATCGACTACGAGTCGATCAACAAGACGGGCGCCATCATGGGATCGGGGGGCCTCGTCGTCATGGACGAGACCACCTGCATGGTGGACATCGCCCGGTTCTTCCTGGAATTCACGCAGCGCGAGTCGTGCGGCAAGTGCACCTTCTGCCGGATCGGCACCAAGCGCATGCTGGAGGTGCTGACGCGGATCACCGAGGGTGACGGGCGGGACGGCGACATCGAGCTGCTCGAGGACCTGGCCCCCCGCGTGAAGAACTCGTCGCTCTGCGGCCTCGGACAGACGGCGCCCAACCCGGTGCTGACGACGCTGAAGTACTTCCGGTCCGAGTACGAAGCGCACCTCACCAACAAGAAGTGCCCGGCCCACCACTGTCAGAAGCTGCTGACCTACACGATCACCGACGATTGCAGCGGTTGCATGCTCTGCCTGAAGGCGTGCGCGGTGGGCGCCATCACCGGCGAGCGGAAGAAGGTGCACGTCATCGACCAGGCGAAGTGCACCGTCTGCGGTGAGTGTTACAAGGTCTGCAACCTGGGCGCGATTGCGAAGGACTGAGAGGCACTCCTATGGCGCTTGTGAAGCTGGAAATAGATGGCAAGCGGGTGATGGCCGATGGCAACCAGACGATCCTCCAGGTCGCCCGTCGGCAAGGCATCCAGACCATTCCCACGCTGTGCGACGATGCGCAGCTCGAGCCGTTTGCCTCGTGCTTCGTTTGCGTGGTGAAGGTGAAGGGGGCGCGGTCGCTGATGCCCGCCTGCGCCACCAAGGTCCTCAACGGGATGGTCATCGAGACCAACTCGCCCGAGGTCCGGCAGTCGCGCAAGGCCGCGCTGGAGCTCCTGCTGTCGGATCACTATGCCGACTGCGTCGGGCCCTGCCAGATTTCCTGCCCGGCCGGCATCGACATCCAGGGCTACATCGCGCTGGCGGCGATCGGGAAATACAAGGACGCGATCGCGCTCATCAAGGAGAGCAACCCGCTGCCGTCGGTGTGCGGACGCGTGTGCACTCGGCCGTGCGAGGTCAAGGGATGCCGGCGCACCCTCCTGGACGAGGCGGTCGGGATCGACTACATCAAGCGCTACATCAGCGACCTCGACCTCAACAGCCCCGACGTCTACCGGCCGCAGGTCGCGGCCTCGAACGGCAAGAAGGTCGCCGTGGTCGGGGCCGGACCCGCGGGGCTCTCGGCGGCGTACTACCTGGCGATCAAAGGGTACGAGGTCGAGATCCTCGAAGGGCAGCCCGAGCCGGGCGGCATGCTGCGGTACGGCATTCCAGAGTATCGCCTGCCGAAAGACGTGCTCGACCTCGAGATTGCCCAGATCCTGGGTCTCGGGCCGCGCCTGAAGACGAACACGTTCCTCGGGAAGGACTTCACGCTGGCCAGCCTGCGGGAGCAGTTCGACGCGGTGTTCCTGGGGATCGGCGCGTGGCGCAGCTCGTTGATGCGCGTCCAGAACGAGAACGCGGCCGGCGTGCTCTCGGGCATCGAGTTCCTCAAGGACTTCGGCCTGCGCAAGAAGATCGACATCCACGGCACGGTGGCCGTCGTCGGGGGCGGCAACACGGCGATCGATTGCGCCCGGACGGCGATCCGCCTGGGCGTGGGCGGCGTGAAGCTCCTGTATCGCCGGACGCGCGTGGAGATGCCGGCCAACGACACGGAGATCAGGGACGCGATCGAGGAAGGCGTGACGATGCAGTTTCTGATCGCGCCGACCAGGGTCGTCACCGACGAGAACGGGGCGCTCGAGGGGATCGAGTGCCAGCGCATGGAACTCGGCGAGCCGGACGCCTCCGGGCGGCGGAGCCCGAAACCCATTCGCGGGTCCGAATACCTCGAGCCGTGTGACTTCATCATCTCGGCGATCGGGCAGAGCACGACGGTCGCCGACCTGGTGGGCGGGAAGATCCCGAACTTCCTGCCGCAGGGCGAGTCGCTCGGCCTGACCCGCTGGCAGACCGTGCAGGTGAACGAGAAGACGTTCGAGACCACGGTGGACGGCGTGTTCTCGGGCGGCGATGTGGTGACCGGAGCGGCCACCGCAATCGAGGCGATCGCGGCCGGGCGCAAGGCGGCGTACGCGATCGACACCTACATCCGCGAGGGGACGGTGCGGCCGGAGCCCGAGGAGTTCCTCAGCCGGAAGGACGTGTTCTCGAAGGTCGGGATTAGCGACCTGCGGTCGCAGGAGAAGAAGGCGAAGCGGCACATCCCGCTGATCCCGATCGATCAGCGGGTGAACAGCTTCGTCGAGGTCGAGCTCGGGTACTCGTCCGCGGACCTCAACGAGGAAGCGACCCGGTGCCTCGAGTGCGGCTGCGTCGCGCTGTTCGATTGCGACCTCCGGAAGTACGCGACCGAGTACGGCGTGGACGTGAAGCACTTCATGGGCGAGGCGCGGCAGCACGAGCGCGACATCTCGCACCCGCTGATCGAGCTCGACGCCAACAAGTGCATTCTGTGCGGCCGCTGCGTCCGGATCTGCAGCGACATCGTCGGCGTCTCGGCGTACGGCTTCATCAACCGCGGGTTCAGCACCGTGGTCGCGCCGGCGCTCGGCGGGTCGCTGCTGGACACCGAGTGCGTGACGTGCGGCCTGTGCATCGGCACCTGCCCGACCGGCGCGATCGCGCAGCGCCTCCCGCTGGCCAAACCGGGGCCCTGGAAAACCGAGTCGACCGAGAGCGTCTGCCACTACTGCGGCGTCGGTTGCCGGATCAACTACGACACCTTCGGCGACACGCTCGTGAAGGTGTCGCGCCACGAACACAACGACGTGACCTTCGGTCATCACTGCCGGAAGGGACGGTTCGGGTTCAACTTCGTCCACGCGCACGACCGGCTGCTGACCGCCCGCGTGCACAACGGGCAGGCGGCGATCGAGGTGCCCCTGGAAGAGGCGCTGGACCACGCGGCGCTGCGGCTGAAGGAACTGTCCCGCAAGTACTCTCCGCGGGAAATCGCCGTGTTCGTCTCGCCCAGGCTCACCAACGAAGAGATCTACCTTGCGCAGAAGTTCGCGCGGGTGGCGCTCCGCACGCACAACGTGACGTCGTTCAACCACCTGGTGAACCGGGAGTTCTTCGCTCCCGACGTGCTGGCGACGACGACCTACCCGGAACTCGCCCGGGCGCAGGCGATCCTGGTGGTGAACTCGGGGCTCGACGAGGAACACTTCGTCGTGGACCTGGTGGTGAAGCGGGCCATCAGGGACGGCGCGAAACTCGTGTACATCGGGCCGAAAGAGAACCGGAGCGCGCGGGTCGCGGAACTGTTCCTCGAGTGCGCGCCGGACTCCGAGACGCTTGTCGTGCAGGCCATCGTCGCCGAGGCGTCGCGCCTGGCCGGCCAGCCTCCGGCAGCGGAACTGGTCGGGGCCATCGCCGGCCTGTCGCCGGCGCAGATCGGCGAGAAGACGGGGGTCGATCCCGCGGCCATTGCGGAGGCCGCAGAAATCCTGGCGGGCAGCCGGCGCAAGGTGCTGATCTTCAACCGGGATTACCGCGGCGTCCGGCGCGCGGGCGACGTCTCGTGGCTCGCGGCGGCCGGCGCCGCCCTCGGGTGCGGCGTGCTGCCGCTGCACGAGAAGTCCAATGCCCAGGGGTTGCTCGACATGGGCGCGCACCCGGCCTGGTACCCGGGCTATCGCGCGGTGACCGACGCGGCCACCATCGAGGACCTCGAGAAGGACTGGAGCGTGTCGCTGAGGGACCTCGACACCGGCGATGTGGACGTGGCCCGTCTGCTGGCCGAGAAGGCGATCAAGGTGGCGGTAGTGCTCGGCGAGGATCCGCTGGGCGCCGAGGACCTGCCCGCGGAGATTCGGGCGGGCCTGGAAGCCGCGGAGTTCCTGGTGGTGGCCGACTTGTTCGCGACCAGGACGGCCAGGGCCGCGCACGTGGTGTTCCCGATGAGCAGCACGCCAGAGACCTCGGGGACGATGACCAACTCCGAGCGGCGCGTGCAGCCGCTCCGGAAGGCGATTCCGGCGCGGTCGGGCATCGAGACCTGGCGCATCATCACCGAGCTGGCGGCCAGGATGGGACTGCGCTTCAAGATGAATTACCTGGCGCCGTCCGAGGTGTTCGAGGAGATCCGCCGCGTGGCGCCCATTTACCGGTACGTCGAGGTGGGGAGCCAGGGCCCGGACGCGATCTGGGATGCGGCCCGGTCGCCAATGGCCGCTCTCCCCGTCAACGGGGCGGCGACGGGTCCCGCGGTAGGGCCGGTCTCCACCGCGTCTCTCGACTGCCTCGATGCCCGATTCGAGAGGTGGTTCGCTGGACTTTTTGGTCGCTAGTCGGTGATCCTTGTCAGTCGGGGGACCGTCGTCAGTTGGTGACACGTGTCGGTCGATGATCCTCGTGAGTCCTGACTGATCCTCGTGAGTCCTGACTGATGTTCGTCGGTCCCGTCTGACCATCGCGAGTCCCGACTCATGCTCATCTGGAGTCCTTATGATTGACCCGCATCTCGCCCAGGTTGACCCCGACGTGGCGGCGCTCGTGACCGCCGAGGAACGCCGGGAGTTCGAAAAGATTCGCCTCATTCCGTCCGAGAACTACGTGTCGCGCGCCGTGCTCGAGGCGACCGGCAGCGTGTTCACCAACAAGTACTCCGAAGGGTACGCCGGCAAGCGGTACTACGAGGGGCAGCAGTGCGTGGACCCGCTCGAGCAGCTCGCCATCCAGCGGGCAAAGTCGCTCTTCGGGGCCGACCACGCCAACGTGCAGCCGTACTCGGGCTCGCCGGCCAACCTCGCGGTGTACTTCGCGCTGCTGAAGCCGGGCGATACCGTCATGGGAATGGCGCTGCCGCACGGCGGTCACCTGACCCACGGCTGGAACGTGTCGATCACCGGCACGTACTTCCGGAGCGTCCAGTACGGCGTCCAGATCGACACCGGGTTGATCGACTATGGCCAGGTGCGCGAACTGGCTGTCAAGGAGCGGCCGAAGCTGATGATCGCCGGGGCGACCGCCTACCCGCGCGTCATCGACTTCCCGGCGATGCGCGCGATTGCCGACGAAGTGGGGGCCCACCTGCTGGTGGACATGGCGCACATCGCCGGCCTGGTGGCGGGCGGCGCGCACCCGACGCCCATCCCGCACGCGCACGTCGTGTCCACGACCACCCACAAGACGCTGCGCGGGCCGCGCGGGGCGATGCTGCTGTGCAAGGAAGAGATGGCGAAGGCGATTGACAAGGCGGTGTTCCCGGGCCTCCAGGGCGGCCCGCACAACCATACGACCGCCGGCATTGCCGTCGCGCTGCGCGAGGCGGCCACCGACACGTTCAAGGCCTATGCCCACCAGATCGTCAAGAACGCGCGCGTGCTCGCGGAAGGCCTCGCGGGATACGGGTTCAAGCTGGTGTCGGGCGGCACCGATACTCACCTGATCCTGATGGACGTGACGCCGCGCGGGATGACCGGCAAGGCGTACGCGAAGGCGCTCGACCGCGCAGGCCTCGAGTGTAACTACAACACCGTGCCCGGCGACCCGCGCAAGCCCTTCGACCCGAGCGGCCTCCGGCTCGGAACGCCCGCGTGCACCTCGCGCGGCATGAGGGAACCGGAGATGGCGAAGATCGCCTCCTGGTTCAGCCGCGTCGCCGAGAACGCGGCCAACCAAGCCGAACTCGACACGATTGCCGCCGAAGTCCGCGACCTCTGCGCGGGCTTCCCGTGCCCGGGGATTGCACTCTAGCGTGAGTTTACCAGAACCTCCCCAGCTGGCGCGCTAAGTTGCTGATACATCAGCAGTTGGCGACCTCGGTTCGTATATGCGTAATCTGCCGTCGCCATCACGCGCCGGCAGCTGGCGGCAGACAGCAGACAGCCAGTCACGTGTGACAGGCTGCCCGCTGTCGGCTGTCTGCCCTGCTGCCTGCTATCATCTCTCTCCCTGCCCCTACCCCGGCTCGTCGCCCTCGACGAGCCCGTAGAGCACCGGCAGCACGAGCAGCGTCAGCACGGTGGACGTGATGAGGCCCCCCACGTCGCGGGGCTCGAGCGCGCCCGACGAAGCCCGCCTTGTCCGTGCTCTTCATCGCGGTCTCCCTCCGGTTCGTCAGACCGTGACCGTGTCGGGTTTTTCCTCGGGCGCGCTGGAACGCGCGGTGAGCCTGGCGGCCCTCCATTCCTCCAGCCAGCTATAGAGGATCGGCAGCACGACGAGCGTCAGGGCCGTTGACGTGATCAACCCGCCGATCACCACCACTGCGAGCGGTCGCTGCACCTCCGACCCCGGACCCGAAGCAAATACCATCGGAATCAGGCTGAGGATGGAGATGCTCGCCGTCATAAGCACCGGACGAAGCCGCGTCTCACATCCGGTGCGCACAGCCTCCGCCGGGCTCGCACCGCTGTCGCGCAGGTCGGAGATGTAGGAGATGAGCACCACCCCGTTCAACACGGCAACGCCGAAGAGCACGATGAAACCAACCGAGGCTGGCACCGACAAGTAGAGCCCGGACAGGAACAACGCGAACACGCCTCCGACCATCGCAAACGGCAGATTCACCAGGACCAGCCCGGCCAGCCCCGCCGAGTTGAACGTGAGCAGCAGCAGCAGGAAAATGAGGCCGATGACGACGGGGGTGATGATCATCAGGCGCCGCATCGCGTGCTGCTGGTTCTCGAACTGTCCGCCCCAACTCAGGTAGTAGCCCGAGGGGAGATCCACGCTCTGCCCGATCCGCTTCTGTGCCTCCTGAACGAAGCTGCCGATGTCCCGCCCTACGACATTCAGTTCGATCCCGATGCGTCGCTGCCCGTCTTCGCGGCTGATCTGCGTCGGCCCTTCGACCGTTTTCAGGTCGGCAAGCTGGTTGAGCGCCACGCGATAGCCCCCGGGGACGTCGATGAGCAGGCCCCCCATGGCCTCGATCGACTGCCGGCGCGCCTCCGGGAACCGAAGGGCGATATCGAACGCCCGGTTCTGTTGATACACGCGCGACAGGGGCTTGCCGGCGATGGCCAGTTCGATGACCCTCAGCACGTCGCCCGTATTCACGCCATGACGCGCGACCTTGTCTCGGTCCACGGTCACGGTGAGGTACGGCTGGCCGGCGAGGCGCTCCACCACCAGGTCGGCAGCGCCACGGATGCTCCCGAGAATGGCCGCCATCTCGCCGGCCTTCCGCCTCAACACGTCCGTGTCGTCGCCAAAGAGCTTGAGGATGATCTGGGCACGGGTTCCCGCGACGAGTTCGTCGATTCGGCACTGAATCGGCTGGCTGAAACTGAACACCATCCCCGGGATGTCTGTGAGCGAGTCGCGCATCTTGTCGATCAACTCCTCGCGGGAGTGGGCGCTCGTCCACTGCTCGCGGGGTTTCAACGTGCCGACGAACCCGGTCTTGTCCACGCCACGTGCCTCGATTGCCACCCCGGTTTGCCCGGTGCGCGACACGACGGTCTCCAGTTCGGGGAAGCGCTTCAGGCGCTCCTCCACCTCCCCCATCGTCTTCATCGCCTGCTCGAGGGAGACGCCCGGGATCAACTGGACGTCCATATCGAACGCTCCCTCGTCCATGACGGGCAGGAACTCGGTGCCCAGACGTGGGACGAGGAGCAGGGCGCCCACGAGCGCCAGCGTCGCGGCCGTGACGACGACGAGGCGGCGTCGCAGCGCGAAGGCGAGGAGTGGCAAGTAGAGCCGTCTGGCCAGCGTGAAGACCGGACTCTCCTTATGGACCGTCTTCAAGACCACCAGGCACACGGTGGGGATCACGAAAATCGACAGGAGCAGCGAGGACAGGAGCGCGAGCGCCACGGTGTAGGCCAGGGGCGAGAACATCTTGCCTTCCATCCCCTGCAGGGTGGCGATGGGGATGAAGGTCAGCGCGATGATCATCTCGCCGAAGATGCTCGGCTTCCGCACCTCGACCGCCGCGCGGAGCACCGTAGTGAGCTTGGCGCGCCGGTCGGGGTTCAGCGCCAGGTGCCGCTGGACGTTCTCCACCTGGATGATCGTGGCGTCGATGACCATCCCGATCGAAATCGCCAGCCCGCCGAGCGACATCAGGTTCGCGTTCAGCCCCGTATACCGCATGATGATGAACGTCAGCAGGGCCGAGAGGGGCAGGGCGAAAATGACGACGAGCGCGCCGCGGACGCTGCGCAGGAACACGGCGAGAACGACCAGAACGAGGACGGAACCCTCGGCGAGGGCCTTCAGAACCGTGGAGGTGCTCTTCTCGACGACCGACGAGCGCTCGTAGAACGGTACGATCCGAAGGCCCTCGGGGAGCACGTGGCTGGCGTTGATCTCACGGACCTTGGCTTCGACGTTTTCGACCACCTCACGGCTGTTCTCGCCGCGCAGCATCATCACGATGCCGCCCACGACCTCGCGGTGTCCATCCTTCTGCGACGCGCCCTGCCGGATGGCGTGATCGATGCGAACCTCTCCGATGTCGCGGATCGACACCGGCGTGCCCTTCTCGGCCTTGAGCACAATCTTGCGGATGTCGTCCTCTGATCGGATCAGGCCTACACCGCGGATGATGTACTGTTCGGACGCCTGCGACACGACGTTGCCGCCAACGTTCGAGTTGTTGTTGCGGACCGCGTTAGCGACCGCATCGACCGACAAGTCGTATTTCAGCAGCTTGTCGGGGTCCACGAGCACCTGGTACTGCTGGAGGTACCCACCGAAGGAGTTGATCTCGGTCACGCCGGACACGCCCTTGAGGAGCGGCGTGACCATCCAGTCCTGGATGGTCCGGAGCCGGGTGAGCGTGGTAACTTGATCCGCAGCCGCGGCGGTCTGGTCGCTCTCGAGTGTGTACTGGTAGATCTCGCCCATCGCCGTCGCAATGGGCCCCATCTCGGTCCCCACACCGTCCGGCAGCGATCGCTCGACGTCGGCGACGCGCTCGTGCACCTGCTGCCGCGCGAAGTACACGTCCACGTTGTCGCGAAAGACGAGCGTCACGACGGAGATGCCATACTTGGTCACCGACCGCATCATCACGAGCCCGGGGAGACCGCGCATCGCGTTCTCGAGCGGGTACGTGACGAACTGCTCGATCTCCAGCGGCGACATTCCCGCCGCCGTGCTGACCACCTCGACCTGGATGTTCGTGACATCCGGGAAGGCGTCAATCGGAATCGTCCGGACGGCGTAGGCGCCCAGACCCACGATCGCCAGGACCGCCAGGCCGACGACCAGCCGGTTCCGGAGGGACAGTGCCATCAACCGTTCAAGCATTGCAGGTGCCTCTCACCAGATGGCGGCTACTCACCGGCCAGCGTCGATTTCAGGAGTTCCGCCTTGAGGTTGAACGCCCCGGCGACAACCACCACTTCCGATCCGTTCAGGCCCCGTAACACCGCCCGTCGGGCGCCGACGCGGTCGCCGACTTCCACCGGGCGCGCCACGAACTTGTCCGCTCCTTCGCGAACGAACACCACCGACTCGCCGCCAATCGTCTGGATCGCTTCCTGCGGGAGCGTGAGCACGTCGCGTGCGCTCACCGCGTCCGGCAACTCGCCCTGAATGTACATGTTTGGCTTGAGCAGCCGGCCGTCGTTGCGGACGACGACCCGGACCTTCACGGTGCGCGTCTTCTCGTCCACGATGTCGCCCACGTGATCCACCCGCCCGTGCCAGACGCGGTCCGGGTAGATGCTCGTCGTGATGCGCACCTCTCGCCCGCAGGCCACGTGCGGCAGGTCGGCCTCCCGGGCGTCGAGGAGCGCCCAGAGCATGGAGAGATCGGACACGGTGAGCAGCATCTTCTGCGGCTCGATGTGCTGCCCGTTGATCACGTCGCGTTCGACGACGTGGCCGGCGATCGGGGCCGTCAGCGTGAGGTAGGGCTCAGCGAGATCGTCCATCGCCGCGGTGCCGTTGTTCGGCTGGCGCGCCTGGCGGAGAAGTTGATCGACGGCGGCCTGGTCGAAGCCGTAGGAGTGCAGATTCGACTCGGCGACCGCGAACTCGCTCGACGCGTTCTCGAACTCGGTCCGTCGCCGGAGGTGCTCTCTCTGGTCGATGGCTTCCTGCTTCAGGAGGATCTCGGCGCGTTCGGATTCACGCCGCGCGAGTGCCAGCTTGGCGCCGGCCTGCAGGTAGGCCGTCTTGGCCTGCGCCAGCGCCGGCGCGTGCACCGTCACGAGCACCTGGTTCCGCCGAACCTCGTCGCCCACCTGGGCGCCGACGAACACGACCCTGCCCTCGAGGAGCGAGGAAATCTGGGCCGTGTGCTGCGGATCCAGGCTCAGCACGCCGGGAATTGTGATCGCGCCGGCGACCGTGGTCCGCGTCGCCTGCGCGACGTCGATGCCCCACTTCTTCTGGATCTCACCGGAGGCCCGAACCGTGTTCCGCTCTCCGGTCTTGCCGAACGACTTCGACTCCTGCGCTTCAGGCTTCGGGCCGTCGGCGCTGGTGGCCTTGCACGCGCCGCAGGCGACCAGGCCGAACAGCGCCAGACGGATCCATTGGCTCTTCATCGCAGTTCCTTTCCCTGGGCCGGCCCGGCAGTCCCTGAGGCCGCCTCGTACTGAAACAAGCTCATCTGGTAATCGAAGCGGGCACGGTTCTGGATCCGCAGTGCCTCGCGAAGCGACCGCTGGGCGTCCAGGTAGTCGATCAACGTGGCCGCGCCGCTTCTGTACGAGGCCAACACGATGTCGCGCGCCTCGAGCGCGTTCTTCAGGTACTCACCCTCGACGTAGCTCAGCCGCCGCCGGCTGACATCCACCGCGTTCAAGGCCTGCTGGACGTCCAGGGAGACCCTCGTTTCCGCAGCCACGACTCGGGCGGCAGCCTGGCGCTCCTCGGCGCCGGCCCGCGCCAGGCCGCCTTCGTTGTGATTGAACAGCGGCACCGGGATCGCGAGGTTGAACACCAGGCCGGTCGTGCCGAAGTCGCGCTTCAGCCCGGCGCCGACGGCCAAGGACGGCGTGCGCAGGGCACGCTGGAACTCGAGCCCCGTACGGGCCCGGTCCTGTTCCCGACGCGCGGTCTCGACGTCTGGCCGGTTTGCGAGGGCTCGCGCAAGGACCGCCTGCGCGCCCTCCGGCAGCGCAATCGCGGCCGGCGCCGATGGGAAGCCATCGACCGTGTCGAACGGCTGGTCGAGCGGCCTGACGTTCAACAGCGCGAGGAGCGTGCTGCGCGCATTTCTCAGCGCGAGTTCCGCGGCAAACGCATCATCGGCAAACCGGAAGCGCTCTACCTGCAGGCGGCGCAGTTCCACGCCGGATAGTTCGCCCTGCTCATATCGGGCGCGGTTCAGCGCCAGCACCTTGTCGATCTCCTCGAGCGTGGTGTGCGCCACCTCGTCGTCCGCCTTGGCGAGGACCACCTGCATGTAGGCACGACGGACCTCGAAGCGCAGCTGGCGGAGGGCGTCCCGGACCGAGGCCCGCGACGCCTCGACGCCATGCTGAGCCTGCTCGGTCCGAAGCCGCCGGCGTCCGCCCGGTTCGAGTTCCTGTTGGACGCCGAAGGCCAGTTCCTGGTTGTCGAAGAACGGGAGACGGTTTTGCTGAGAGAGGGGGATCCCCTCCGAACTCAGCGTGAAGGCCGGGTTCGGACGCTTCCTCGCGCCCATGACGTCGGCCTCCGACGCGACGACACCTTGTTGTGCGACGACGAGCAGCGGGTTGCGCGCCTCCGCGGTCCGAAGCGCGTCTTCGAGCGAGAGCTTGGCGGGGAGATCGGGCCCCTGTGCGTACAGGGTTCCACCCAACACCACGCCAAGGACGGCGATGCACACACTTCTCATAAGAGTCCGACAGCCCTGGGGGCGAGCAGTTGTCTTGGAACGGAAGAGCGCGGCTTACGCGGTGAGTTGGGGCGGCCGGTCGAGCGGAGGGTGGTACAGCTCGGACGGCGCGAGGCAAAGATGGCCGCGCTTGTCGGCGACCACCGCGGACACGGAGGTGTAGATGAGGGTGATCTGGAAGCGAACCTGAACGTCCACGTAGTGCGAACAGGAGAAACAGTCGTCCGGACCGTCGTGGTCGGCGTCGCCTGGCGGGGCCTCGCCCGGCGTCTTGCAGGCCGAGTCCTGTGCGCCCGCGCCGGCGGGCGCGCCTGGCGCCACCGGTTCACGGTTGTGCATGCACAGGGCGTGGCCGCACAGATGGGCTGTCGTCCCCAAAAGGAGCAGGATGGCAAATATCCGGGCCACGAAGATGAATCGAGCGGATCTCAGGATGGAAGGCCTCAGGTGGGGCGCTGGGACAGAAGGATACTAGCCCACCACGATGCTGGCGCGCAAGTCCGGTCGGGTATAATCGGCGTCGATGGGTCCCATCCGACCGCGAGTGCCCGTCGCCGTCTCTGGCGTTCTGGCCGCGGGCTGCCTGATGGCAGTCCTCAGCGGGCAGCAGGGCGTGGTTGCGCCGCAGGTGGCCGCGCTCACCAACGGCACGCTCCCCATCGTCGCCGAACACCGATACCGGGTCGCGGCGAAAATCCGGCCGTTGCTGCTGTTCTGGATCGGCAAGGACAACGTTGGGGGCGCGCGGCTGCGCTGGCGGCGGGGCGAGAACGACGAGCGCGGGTACGACCTGCTGATCGGGTCGGATCCAGACCGGGCACCCCGGCGGGTCAACCGATGGGGGTTCATCCTCGAGGAATCCCGGAGCGGGGGAGCGACCGTCCTCGGGGTGATGAAGAAGAGCGACGAGGAAACGCTGAACGAGGCGACGTCGCACGTCGCCAGCGAGGCGAATGAAGGGGGCGTCTTCAAGGTGATCCAGGCGACGATCGACGGGTCGGAGTCTGTGGCAAGGGTCACGATCTCGAAGGCGGGCCGCGATTACTCGTACCGCGAGCTCGACGCGTTGCTCGAGGTCCTGCGGAAGGAAACGTCCCTGCCGAAGATCCGGAAGACGCCGGTGCCGCCCGGCGGACGGTCCGGTCTGCTGACGGGGATCGTCGAGCTGCTGCACGACGCGGTGGAAAGCGTGCATCGGGCGGGGAAGGCCCCGGGTAAGAAGAGCCTCGCCTACGCCTACTACGCCAGGCAGTACGACGTCGCCCGCGTCTCGTCGGAGATTCAGAGAAACGCCAGCTACGGCGAAACCACCTACGCAAAACTCCTGAAGTCCGACTTCGAGGTGCGCGCGCGGGGCGAGTCGTGGACCGAGAGCTTCCAGGTTGTGTGCGGGCTGGACGGGCCGCTGGCCGAGATCCCCGTCTTCCTCACCTATCAGCCCAGGTGGTGGTTCAAGGTCGAGATGACACTCGACGAGCGCGAGGTGTTCTGAGCCTGACGGCGTTTCGGATCGCGCCTGTCGGCTGCGTGCTATTATTTCCGCGACGTTGGCTCCCTTTGCTGGTCCCGGTGCGAGGTCTGCCATGACCGAGAAGAAATCCTGGGGTTCGACCGTCGTCGGTTGGTTCATCGTCCAGGAGGACGGGCAGGTGGCGACCGACGGTGTCACCCCCGCCACGGCCACGTCGGATGATGACGCGGCGTTGATTGCCGCGGCCGCGTCGGCGCAGCCAGCCACCACGTTCTTCCAGCAGGAACCGCCGCCGCCGACCGACGGCCAGGTCGCGTTCGACGAGGTGTTCGACGCGGCTGGAATCGACGTCTCCGAACGCGAGCGCGTGGGAAAGGCCCGGCAGTTGCTCGGCAGCCTCCCGGCCGAAACGCCCGTGGCCGTGAAGAAGCAAATCGTCGAGGCGTCCCTCAAGGCATTCGGCGTCCCGATCGACAACATCATCGAGGCCGGCGTGGCCGAGGTCCAGGCGCTCGAGGGGTACATCCGGAAGAACGCGGGCGACACGCAACTCGTGCTCGAGGAGTCCACCAAGCGCATCGCGCAGTTCCAGGACGAGGTCCGCAAGCTGAAGGCCCGCATGGAGCAGCAGATCCAGCAGCAGCAGGGCGTGGTGGCCGCCTGCAACGCCAGGAAGCTGGATATCCAGCACGTGCTCGAGTTCTTCGGCCAGGAGGCGGTCGCGCGCGTGGTGCAGGCCTCGCCGCGGCTCCACGATCCCTCGGCGGCCGGCCCCAGCGCGTAACGCCGCGCCTGGCTGGAACCCGCCGCAACAAGTTCCGTAGTACGTGGTGATCGGTTCGGGATTCTCGAAGGGGGCTGACGTGGCAGAAGTCGGATTCTTCAAGCGCCTCGGAAATCTATGGAAGGGGTTTCTCTCGATCTGGATCTCCGACGTGGAGAAGGAGCATCCGGAGATCGCCTACGAGAACGCCATCAACTCGATGGTGGAAAAGTACTCCAAGCTCAAGTCCGCCACGGCCGCCATCATCCGGCGCCGTGAGGACACGAGCGAGCGCTTCCAGAGAGTGACCAGGGAGCTGGCGCAGACCGAGGCCGAACTCGGCGTCGCCATGGACACCAGCCAGGACGATGTCGCGCTGATCCTGCTGCAGAAGAAGAACCAGCTGACGGCAGACATCGGAGATCTGAACGCGGAGATGGAAGGCGCGCAGCGCGACGCCGACTCCGCGAAGACCTCGCTGATGAGCGTGCAGGCCGAGATTCGCAAGCTGCAGGCCGAGCGCGTCTCGATGCTGGCGAAAATGCAGTCGGCGCAGGCGCGCATCAAGATCCAGGGACAGCTGGACGGCCTGTCCGTGGATGCCGAGGTGAAGGCGCTCGAGAACGTCCGCGAGCATATCAAGAACACCATCGCCGAGGCCAACCTCGGCAAGGAACTCTCCGAGGCGTCGCTCGACGCGAAGCTGCAGGCCGTGCGCTCGCAGGTGGGCGAAGTCCAGGCCAAGCAGCAGCTGGCCGAACTGAAGGCGAAGCGGGCTGCCGCGCAGGCCGCGCAGGGGACGAAGACGCTTTGAAGCAGGATCCTCTATGAAACTCACTCCATTCGCCAAGCTGTTCGTCACCGTGGTGGTCGTGGCCGTGCTTGGGTATGCCTTCTGGTATTACAAGGGTACGGATCTCAGCAAGTGGGCGGTCGGCGACAAGCTGGCCTCCACGCAGGCGGCTGACAAGCCGGGCGTCAACGACTTCGACGCGCTCAGGAACGCGCCGTCCGACCCTGAGCGGGGCTTCGGCTCAACGGGCGTGACCGCGACGAGCCTCGCGTCGGGCGGAAAGCTGTCGCGCACGCTCGTCGTCGGCATCAACACGTGGGCGGGCCATGCGCCGGGCGTCGTATTCAACGGCGGGATGGACCCGGGCGTTGCGTCGAACTACCGCAAGAAATATGGCCTCGATGTGAAGTTCGTGCTGCTCGAGGACCCGAGCGCCAAGCTGGCGGCGTTCCGCAAGGGCGACATCGACATCATGTGGGACACGGTGGACAACTGGGCGCGCGAGGCGTCGATCCTCGAGGAGAACGGGGCGAGGGCGAAGTCGATTCTCATGCAGGACTGGTCGCGAGGCGGCGACGGCATCGTGTCGCTCTCGTCCATCAAGTCGATCGAGGACCTGAAGGGCCGGAAGGTCGCCTGCACGCAGTTCACCCCGTCGCACTTCCTGCTGCTGTACCTGCTCGCGCAGTCGGGCCTGCCGGCCGACGACCGCAACGCGCTCGAGAAGGGCATCATCTTCACGCAGGACGCGCCGGCCGCGGCGGCCATGTTCAAGGCCCGGCAGGTGGATGCCGCCGTCACCTGGGAACCCGACCTCTCGGCGGCAGTGGCCGCGCGCGGCGACGAGGCGCACGTGCTCGTGTCCACGACCGCGGCGACCAACATCATCGCCGACACGCTGGTG
>JANYLG010000190.1 GCA_025363775.1 Acidobacteriota bacterium
GGACTTTGACCCCGCCTCCCGGGATGTGCCGCCGGACTTTGACCCCGCCTCCCGGGATGTGCCGCCGGACTTTGACCCCGCCTCCCGGGATGTGCCGCCGGGCTTTGACCCCGCCTCCCGGGATGTGCCGCCGGACTTCCCTGGCCTGAGCAAAGTCGAAGCTGGCCCCGCGGGTCAGCAGGCGTTTCACTGCCAGCCCGCCGTCGAATTTCGCGGCCGCATCGGTGACTGGGTGGAGGAAATCCGTCGCGCTCGGGGATCTGGCCAGACGGTCCTCTTCGTGGCCGCCACGCCTGGCCGCGCCGAACGCATCGTGGAGCTGCTCCGCGACTACGAGCTGATTGCCGTTCCCGTCTTCGTCGATCCGCGCCAGCGCGACAACATCCAGGCGCGGGGCGAAATGGCGCACGCTGCCGCCGTCCTCGTCGCCACAGGCGCGCTGTCGCGCGGCTTCCGCCTGCCCGACGCCGCGCTCCAGGTCTTCGCCGAAACCGATGTCTTCGAAGAGGAGCGCCGCCCCTCCGAACGTCGCCGATCGGCCGCGCGCGCCTTCCTCTCCGACTTCCGCGACCTGAAGGTCGGCGACTTCGTCGTCCACGTGGACCACGGCATCGGCCGGTTCGTCGGGCTTCGCCAGATCGCGACCGATCCCTACAGCGAGACGACGCAGGAGTTCCTGGAACTACGCTATGCGGGCGAGGACAAGCTGTACGTCCCCGTCGAGCGCCTCGACCTCCTGCAGAAGTACACCGGCGCCAGCCGGCCTCTCCTCGACCGGCTCGGCGGCACGACCTGGGAACGCGCGAAAACCCGCGTCAAGAAGGCCATGCGCGATATGGCCGAGGAGCTCCTGAAGCTCTACGCGGCGCGCAAGGCGATCCCCGGCCACATATTTTCGCCCGACACCCACTGGCAGGAAGAGTTCGAAGGCTCGTTCCCGTACGATCTCACGACCGACCAGCAGGCGGCGATTGCCGACATCAAGGCCGACATGGAGTCGTCCACGTCGATGGACCGCCTCTTGTGCGGCGACGTCGGCTACGGCAAGACCGAAGTGGCGATGCGCGCGGCCTTCAAGGCGGTGATGGACGGGAAGCAGGCGGCCTTTCTCGCTCCCACCACCGTGCTGGCGTTCCAGCATCTCAAGACGCTGCGCGAGCGGTTTGCCGGCTTCCCGGTTCACATCGACATGGTCAGCCGCTTCCGCACGAACAAGGAGATCACGCAGACGCTGACCGACCTGGCCGACGGGAAGGTGGACGTGATTGTCGGCACCCACCGCCTGCTGTCCAAGGACGTCGTGTTCAAGGATCTCGGCCTGCTCGTGGTGGACGAGGAGCAGCGGTTCGGCGTCGCCCACAAGGAACGCATCAAGCAGATGCGCCGCAAGGTGGACGTCCTGACGATGACGGCCACGCCGATTCCACGCACACTCAACATGTCGCTGGTCGGCATCCGCGACATGTCGATCATCGAAACGCCGCCGAAAGACCGCCTCGCGATCCAGACCAACGTCGTGCGCTTCGACCAGGCCCTCATTGCGCGCGTCGTCCGCAACGAGCTGGCGCGCGGCGGCCAGGTGTACTTCGTGCACAACCGCGTCGAGTCGATCGACTCGATCGGCAACCTGCTCACGCGGCTGGTGCCGGAGGCGAAGGTGGTGGTGGGTCACGGGCAGATGAGCGACGACGCGCTGGAGCGCGCGATGGTGGACTTCGTCGCGAGGAAGTACGACATCCTCCTCGCCACCACCATCGTCGAAAACGGCCTCGACATCCCGAACGTCAACACCATCATCATCAACCGCGCGGACCGATACGGCCTCTCGCAGCTGTACCAGCTCCGCGGGCGCGTGGGGCGGTCAGATCGGCCGGCATACGCCTACCTCCTGATCCCGCCCGACAACACGCTGTCGTCAGTCGCGCGCAAGCGCCTGGCGGCGATTCGCGAGTTCTCCGACCTTGGCAGCGGATTCCGCGTCGCGGCACTCGATCTCGAGATCCGGGGAGCCGGCAATCTCCTCGGCGGCGAACAGAGCGGTCACATCGAAGCGATTGGCTTCGAGATGTACATGAAGCTGCTCGAACAGACCGTGCGCGAGCTCAAGGGCGAGGAGGTCGAGGACGAGACGCGGGCGACGGTGAACCTCAACATCGACCTGCGCATCGACGAGGAGTACGTGCCCGAACAGGCGCAACGGCTCGCGTTGTACCGCCGTGTCGCGGGGGCGCGGACCGATGCCGAACTCGACGGCGTCGTCGAGGAAATCCAGGACCGCTACGGACCAATGCCGCCCGAGGTGCTGAACCTGGTGGACTACGGCCGCATTCGCATTGGCGCGGACCGTCTTGGTGTCGAATCCATCGACCGGAAGGGCTCGACCGTCGTCTTTACATTCAAGGGCCAGGGCGGACCGGACCCACTCCGTGTGCTGCGCCTGGTCGCCGAGCATCCCGAGGTGACGCTGGCGCCGCCTTCGAGCCTCGAGCTGGATCTGAGCTGGACGGCGGCCAGGGCGAAGGTGTTGAAGGGGCCCTCGGTGCGGCCGCGCCAGGCCCAGAGGGTGGTTCCGGGCCGGTCGGGGCCAGCGGCGGGTTCGTGGTGGACCGTACGTGCGACCGAGAACGAAGTGCGGCCAGGCTTCAGCAAGGAAGCGATTCTGCGGCCGGAGAAGGAAGATCCGCGGGGCCCGGCCGGCGTCCTGACGCGCGCGCGGAACGTCTTGAGCGTGCTCCTTGGATCGAAGTAAAATACAGGGTTAACGGGATTTGACCTATGAAGAGAACTTCTGTCGTCATCGTTCTTGCCCTCGTGGCGCTGGCCGTGGTCACCGCCCGCGCGGAAATCATCGAGCGGGTGTTGGTGAAGGTCAATGGCGACATCCTGACGCAGACCGACCTCGAGGCGCGTCAGTCGGCGGCCATTCGTCAGCGGAAAGAGAACCCGCAGACGATGAGCAATGCCGAGTTGAACAAGGTGCTGGCTGAAATCACGCCGCAGATCATCAGGGACACGGTGGACGAACTGCTCCTACTCCAGCGCGGCAAGGAGCTGGGGTATCGGCTGACGGACGAGAAGTTCAAGCAGATCCTCGAGAACATCAAGAAGGAAAACAAGTTCGAGACCGAGGAGGCGTTCCAGACCGCGCTGAAGACCGAGAACATGACGCTCGTCGACCTCCGGAAGTCGCTCGAGAAGTCGATGATCGTCCAACAGGTGCAGAGCAACGAGGTGCTGGGCCGGATCTCGATTGCGGAGGCCGAGGGCAAGGCGTATTACGAGGCGCACAAGTCGGAGTTCACGACGCCCGCGACGATGATGCTGCGCGAGGTCCTGGCGACGGTGCCGACCAAGGCGCAAGGGTTCAGCGTGGCGCAGGACGAGGCGGCCAAGGCCAAAGCCGACGCACTGCACGCGGCGTTGGTGGCCGGCGCAAACTTCGAGAAGGCGGTGGCGGAGTCGTCCGACGCGGCGTCGAAGGCCAACGGCGGGTTGATCGGGCCGATCGGCCTGACGGATCTCGAGCCCTCGCTGCGCGCGATCTTCCAGCCATTGAAGGCGGGCGACATCACCCCGGTCATCCGCACGGCCAGCGGCTACCAGATTTTCAAGATCGATACGCTCACCGAGTCGACGATCGTGCCGTGGGACAAGGCCCGCGAGGAAATCGGGAACCGCGTGGCGGCCACCAAGCAGGCGGCCGAGTTCGTCAAGTACATGCAGAAACTGCGGGCGCAGGCGGTGATCGACTGGAAGAACCCGGAATTGAAGAAGATGTTCGACCAGAAGGTGGCCGAGGAGCTGAGCGCGGCCGACCGGGCGGCGGGGCCCGAGAAAAAGTGACCTTTGACACCTGACCCGCCCGCTCCCCCGTGGTTTGCCGTCTGGACGCGGTCGCGCGCCGAGAAATCGGTTCACCAACAACTCGAACGGAAGGGCTTCGAGGCCTTCCTTCCCACCATCACCCGCTGGAGCCGCTGGAAAGATCGGAAGAAGCAGGTTGACTGGCCGCTGTTTCCCGGCTACTGCTTTGCGCGGTTCGACCCGCGCGAGGCGCTGTTGATTCGCACCTGTGTCGGCGTCGCCACCATCGTAGCGTTCGACGGCAAGCTGGCGGAGGTACCCGAGGTCGAGGTCGAGGGCGTTCGACGGCTCGTGACGAGTGGCCTGAGATACGATCCGTGCCCGTTCATCAAGGAAGGCTCTCGCGTGGAGGTTGTGGACGGCCCGCTCAAGGGCATGGTCGGGTTGCTGGTGAAGAAAGGCGCGCACGCGAGGCTGGTGCTGTTGGTTGATCTCATCTCGCAGGCGGTGTCGGTGACGGTTGATGCGGCGGACGTCCGCGCATACTGAACGACGAAGTCGGAACTGACGACGAAGAGTCGGGGCTGACGATGAAGGGTCGGAACTGACGCAGAAGGGTCGGAACTGACGCAGAAGGGTCGGAACTGACGCAGAAGGGTCGGAACTGACGCAGAAGGGTCGGAACTGACGCAGAAGGGTCGGTGCTGACGATGAAGGGTCGGTGCTGACGCAGATTGGCGCCGAGCAACGGGTGTCGGTGTGGCGTGGG
>JANYLG010000193.1 GCA_025363775.1 Acidobacteriota bacterium
GGCGATCGAACCACGACGAGCAGCTCCGTCCCGGTCGCCGTCGGTGGCCTCTCGGGCGCCACGGCACTCGCCGCCGGCTATAAGCACACATGCGCCGTGCTCGCCGACGCAACCGTCCGCTGCTGGGGCGGCAACACCGACGGCGAGCTCGGCGACGGGACGGGATCCGCCGGCTCCCGAGCTCGATGAACACGAGGACATAGAGCGTCCGGAGCCAGGCGGTCTCGACGGTGAAGAAGTTGCAGGCGATGATCGCGTGCGCTTGAGTCCGCAGGAACTTTGGTCCAGGTTGGGCCGCTGCGCCGCGGGGCAGGACCGAGCCGCGCCGTCCGGAGCAGGGTCCGGATCGTCGTCGCTGCCACGCGGATCCCGAGCTTGCGAAGCTCGCCTTCAATCCGCATCCCCGATATATCGGGCGCCCGAATCCACTACCGCCCAGTCCTCAACCTCGAGGATGGCGCCGGTCGACGGGCGGACCAACACTGCTGCATCGAAGGCGCGACATCCCACTGGATGGTCGGCATACCCGGCGTCGTGGAGCCAGGTCTTCAGCTCGTTGATGTCGTCGGCGTCGGGACTTCGCGCGAAGAGCTGCACAATGTCGAGACGAGCTCGTCGTGGAAAGCTGGCGGTGGCATCGCGCGGCATGGAGACGGCGTAGATCAGGCGCCGTTGATCGAGCGCCGCGAACGCACTCGTCGACGCCCGAATGGCCTCTCGGACCTGATCCTGTGCGGTGTCGAGGATCTGCTCCGCGTATTCGGATACGGACCCCGATGGCGGATCTGGGATCTCGACCAGAGGCGAGCCACCCGGGGGCAATCGCTCGCGTGGTCCCCTTTCAGCCTTGCACAGAACGAGGCATCACGATGCTGTTGTCAGGATGGCGACACCCTGCGGCTCGAGGCTTACCTCCGTGACGGCGGCTCCGGTCGCGAGGTCCATGCCCTGCAAAGCGACAACGCCGGATGCCATCGAATGATTGATCACGAAAGTCAACTCACCGCGACGCACCGCCTCCACGCCCTCCGGCACAATGTCGACCACACCGAATACACCGGCGTCGTCGATCAGCCTCACCACGAGCCTGCCCAGGGCTTCCCCGGCCGGCTGCGTCGCCACGTACCATGCCGCACCTGACCCAACCGCGTTGCGGGTAAGCGCCGGCCAGCCAGCGAGCGCCCCCTCGGCGAAGATTGCGAGAACCTCCGCGTCGGGCGCATGCACGTATTCTGCCCAGATTTCGGCGTCGGATGACCCGAGCAACTCGCTCTCAACGCGTATGTCCGGAGCGGGCCGAACCCCGGTCGCCTCAAGGTCCGGTGCTGCCAACGGAGCGAACTCTTCGATCCACACGCCCAGGGTTTCCCGCAGAACCCCCAGGTAGCCACCCGGCGTGATGTGCGCGTTTTCGTCAGTGATGACGCTCTGATACGTAACCAGCAGAGTGCCGCCTTCGCGCGCGAACGCGTCAAGGTTCTTCTGCGCGGCGCCGGTCGCCGCGAAGAGGCTCGGCACGATGACCAGGACGTACCCCGACAGGTCGTCAATGGGCCGAACGAAGTCGACGGCTACGGTGCGCCGCCACAGCTCCGCGTACCAGGCGAAGACGTTCTGCACATACGAAATTTCGGCTGGCGTCGCGGTTTGTTCGATGCTCCACCAGCTGTCCCAGTCGAAGACGATAGCGGTCTTTGCTAGGACGCGACTGCCTGCAACACGGTCGAGCTGAGCGAGCTCGCCACCCAACTGCTCGACCTCGCGCCACACTCTCGTGTCGGTGCCGGCATGCGGCACGAGCCCGGAGTGGAACTTCTCGGCGCCGGCCACCGACTGTCTCCATTGGAAGAACAGGATGCCGTCTGCTCCCCGCGCGACCGACTGATATGACAGGGCCCGCTGTTGGCCGGGTCCTTTCGGCGCGTTGCGTTTGCGCCAATTCACGGCACTGGAGGCCTGCTCCATCAGGAGCCACGGCTGACCGTGTCGCAGGGATCGCATGAGGTCGCGCTCCATGGCCGCGTACGCCGGCGACCGAGGATCGGCCGGGTCTGGATACGCGTCGTCCGAGACGACATCCACCTCCGCCGCCCACTTCCAGTAATCGGCCGGCTTGAAGAAGCCCATGAAGTTCGTGGTGACCGGAACGCCTGGGCTGACTTCGCGCACGATGGCGGCTTCGGCGCGATAGCACTCGAGCAGTTCATCGGAGCTGAAGCGGTCGAAATCGAGCAGCTGGGTGGGGTTCTTCAACGTTGGCGCCGCCCGGGGCGGGTAGACCTCGGCGAACTCGCCGTAACGCTGCGACCAGAACGCCGTCCCCCAAGCCTCGTTGAAGGCCGCGATCGTGCCGTACTTCGCCTGCAGCCACACACGGAACGCTTCGGCTGAGACGTCGCAGTAACACCGACTGACGTGGCATCCGTACTCATTGTTGATGTGCCAAAGCTCGAGTGCGGGGTGGTCCTTGTATCGCTCGACGATGGCGGTCGCCAGCCGGGCCGCGAGTCGCCGGTAGACGGGGGAACTGGGGCAATACTGCTGGCGACTCCCTGGGTACAGGCGAATGCCATTCTCCGTGACCGGTAGCACTTCCGGATACCGGTGTGTCAGCCACGGCGGCGGCGACGCCGTTGCGGTCGCCAGATCGACGCGGATGCCGCCGGCATGCAGCTTGTCGAGAACGCGGTCGAGCCACCCGAACTCGAACTCGCCCTCCCGAGGCTCCAGCTTCGCCCAGGAGAAGACGCCGACCGTGGCCATCGAGATTCCGCCCCTTTGCATGAGGCGGATGTCGTCATCCCAGGTCTCCTCCGTCCACTGCTCAGGGTTGTAGTCTCCGCCGTACCAGATCGGCATGCTCTTCCTCCATTGGTGTGTTGTTCACGCGACGGATCCCGCCCGGGATTCTTCGACCATCTCAGCCCTTGACCCCACCCGTTGCGAGCCCGGTCTGCCAGTAACGCTGGAGATAGAGAAAAGACAGCATCAGGGGGATGACAGACACCAAAGACCCCGTGATGACCGTGGAGAACAGCGCCTGCGCGCCACCACCGGCCGCACTCGCTGCCTGCAACTGGGCCAGCCCCACGGTGAGGGGATACAAATCCGACGTGTTGAGCATGATCAATGGCAGGAAGTAGTTGTTCCAGGTCGCCACGAGAGAGAACAAGAAGACGGTGACGATGCCCGGGGAGAGCAGCCGCAGTCCGACCTGCCACAAGATACGGAACTCACCCGCACCGTCAATTCGGGCCGCCTCAATCAGCGAATCCGGGATGGCGTCAGCCGCATATATCCGCATCAGGAAGACGCCGAATGGGCTCACCAGCGACGGGACGATGATGGCCCACGGCGAGTTCGTGATGCCAGCCGCGCTGAACAGAAGGTAAGTCGGGATTGCCAGTGCCGTCATCGGAATCATGATGGCACCCAGCGTGACGCTGAACAGCAGCTTGCCGCCGGGAAAATCATACTTGGCGAACGCGTAGCCAGCCATGGTGCACAGGAGCGACGCGCCGACCGCGCTCACTCCCGCGTACAGGATCGTGTTCAGAATCCAGTGCAGGAAGATCCCGTTCTGCGTCGTGAAGACGGAGACCAGGTTGTCCCACAGGCTGAAGCTCTTGCCGAACCACAGGCCAAAACTGCTGAAGAGATCCGCGTTGTTCTTCGTCGACGCCACGACGAGCCAGACCAGGGGGAAGAGGAAGTAGAGCACACACGTCCACATCAGGATCGTCAGCAGTGAGCTGCGGCGATTCTGCGGATTGTAGTGGCGGCGGCGGCCAGAGAGGGTGACGGCTGCGCCGGACACGTCGCCGATACGGGCATCGCCTGGGCCGCCCGCGATGCTGGTCGTCATGAGTTGATGTTCTCCCTCTTCTGGGTCGTCAACTGCACCACGTAGGAGACGATCATGATCACGATGCCGAGGATGAACGCGATCGCAGCGGCGTAGCTGATGTCCTGATTCACGAAGGCGAGGTTGTAGGCGTAAAAGTTGGGGGTGAAAGACGTGTTGATCGCGTTTGGCGCGATGTTGTGCAGCAGGCTCGGTTCGTTGAAAAGTTGAAAGCTTCCGATGATCGAAAAGATCACGGTGAGAAGAATCGCCGGACGGATCGCCGGGACCTTGATGCTCCAGGCAACGCGCCGTTGGCTGGCTCCGTCAACTTCGGCAGCCTCATAGAGCTCGGTGGGAATGGACCGCAGGGCCGAGTACATGATGATCATGTTGTAGCCAACGAACTCCCACGTGACGATGTTCATCATCGAGCCGAGCACGTTTCCGGCGGAGAGCAGGTTCGGCGCGTCGAAGCCGAACGCGCGGATAGCCTGCGCGATCGGGCCAAAGTCCTGGCCGTACAGATACCCCCACATCAGGGTCGCCACGACTCCAGGAACCGCGTACGGCACGAAGATGAGCAGACGCAACACATTGCTGCCGCGCACCCGACCGCTATCGAGGGCCAGGCTGAAGAACAGCGCGAGCCCGAGCATGATCGGCACCTGAATGACCAAGAACAACGCCATACGTCCAACTCCCGCAAGGAAGGCGGGATCCAGGAACGCGTGCACGTAGTTGTCGAAGCCGACGAAACTCATACCGCCGACCAGCGTGGTCGCGAAGAGGCTGAGATAGCCCGAGTAGAACAACGGCACGATCAGCATCGCGATGAACACGACGAAGAACGGCAAAACGAAAAGATAGGCGGCGACGTCTTGGCGTCGCTTCGTCGTGCCGGCGCCGCGCGAACGCGGCGAACCGGGCATCGCGCGCGCCCCCGACCGACTGCCGGCGAGAGTGGCATCACTCATCCGAAACCCCTTCGTCTCGGGGCGGAACCTGTCAAGCGATCCGAGACACGCTCTCACGGGATCTTCTATGTCGCCTCCTCTTCCTTGGGCCTGTTGATCCACGCCGGTCCGGGTAGCGGGAGCGGGCCCTGGGCCGCGACTATCTGCTCGATCCACGAGCGGACCACGAGCGCCGACTCCTGGTCCGCGACCAGCCAGCCCGGGCTGTAGCGGCTGAAGATGTCGAGCATCACGAACCGGTCGTAGTTGACGCCCCGCGCCGGACCCCACAGAGCGGTGGCGTCATGGGACCCCACCCCGTTGGGCCGACCCGCCACGAGTTCGGGTACCGTCCGGGGCGGACGGCTGGCCTGGCGCCGGCGCTCCCTGAGCTCACCGTTGGTTCGGAGCAATCGGTACATCGTCGATCCGAGCCGAGGTAGGTGCCCTCGTCGAGGAGGGTCACCCAGACCTGGGCCGAGGCCTTGTCGGCGAAGCGCGGCGCATGGAGCGCCTCGAGCACGGCCCCGCGCTCGCCACCCGAGAGGGCGTTGGGCGGACCCGGACGGGGCCGGCCCGGCCCGAGGAGCGGCGGCCGGCAGCACTGATAGTGGCTGGCCCTCGGTCGACCCAGCGCGGCGCACGCTCCCCTGGTCCCCACCACGAGCTCGAGCTCGGTGAAGGCGGACTCGACCACTGGCAGCTGCCTCGGATCGTCGTCGCGCTCGGCCAGCAGGCGCTCCAGGAGTTCGGAGGCTCTTCCCTGGATCTCGATCACCAGGCGCGTCTTGGCCAGTTCCGCCTCGGCCCGCTCGGCCCGTCGACGGGCCCGGGCGAGCTCGGCCCCCTCGGGCGTGAGTCTCTGGGCTTCGGTCTGGCGGCCAGGCGGGCGATCGCGCCGGCGTCCCGCGCCCGGCGCCATTCCACGATGTGCGAGGAGTACAGGCCCTCAGGTCGCAGCAGGGCGCCCTTGGCGCCGGGGTCGGTGGCGCCGTTGTACTCGGTGAGGACGGCGAGCTTGTACTCGGCGGTGAAGCTTCGCCGATGGGGCGGCTCGGGCAGGGTGATGTCGTCGCCCATGGCTTCCCCATTGGCGACGACATCGTGAAGGTTGTCAACGTCATGGTCGTCAGGTCTGTCCCTTCTTGCCCTGGAGGGATCACGAGCTACTGCGCGTGTCTCAGCTCAGCCTGACAGGCAGGGCGGAAAGGGAAGTGTTGGGCGACCCCGGCCGCGCGGGGCCGCCCGGCCCGTCTAGTTGACTGTGAAACCCTGTTGCTTTCCGTAGCTGACGAGCGCGTTCTGCCAGGCATCGAGCCCTGCAGACAGGTCGCCCTTGTCCGCAATCGCCTTGCCGAGGGTGTCGTTGTAGTTCGAGTATGCGTAGTCCATGAAAGGCAGCCACTGGAACTTTGTGTCGACTGTCGTGGAGATGTCGGCGAAGGTCTGATTGACCGTCTGTCCACCGTAGAAAGCGGACTTCTCGCCGAGGAAACTCTGATCCTGGAGCACGTTGTTCGCAGCTGGGAAGAGGAACTGTTTGGTCGCGAACTCCATGGTGGATGATTTGTCGTTGTTGATCCATTTCGCGAGTTCGTAGGCCGCGATCGGGTTCTTCGTGGACTTGAGCACCGCGTCGGATGATCCGCCCCAGTTGCCCGAAGCGGTGCCGCCGGGGGCCCACTGCGGCAGCGTTGCCGCACGCCATTTGCCGGAGGTGCCGGCCGCGGTCCCCTGCAGGAAGACGGGACCCCACGCGGCAGTGATCCAGCCGGCGTATTTGCCACTTGCCAGACCCTGATACCACTGGTCGTTGAAGTCGGGGTCCACCGATACCTGGTTCGCCTGGATCAGTTTCTGCCAGTAGTCGAGGACCTTCTTCGACTCGGCGCTGTTAATGTTGACGGTGACCCCCTTCTGTCCGTCGTAGCCGAATGGCTTTACACCGGCTTGCCAGAGCAACCCGATGATGACGCCGGCGTCATTGGGCGGGAGATTCGAGATGTACGAACCGGTCTTCGACTTCACATCAGCTGCGGCCTTCGCGTAGTCGTCCCAGGTGGCCGGTGGCTGCGCGATGCCGGCCTTCGTCATGATGTCGTCTCGGTAGAGATTCCCCATGGGGCCGGAGTCCTGCGGAATCCCGTAGACTTTGCCGCCGCTGGACACCTGGTTCCACACCCACGGAACATAGTCATTCTGCAGGCTCGACGCACCATACGGTGCGAGATCGAGCAGGCTGTCCGTTACGGTAAATGATGGGATGTACTGGAACTCCATTTGCACGACATCCGGAGCACCGCTGCCTGACTTCAGGGCCGTGCGAACCTTGGTGTAGTGGGCGGCGCCCTGTCCAACGTTCTCGACCTTCACCTTGATGGCCGGATACTTCGCCTCGAACAGATTCACCTCGTCCTGGATGTTCGGAACCCAGGTCCAGAACGTGAGCGCGGTCGGAGTCGTCATCGCCTTGTCGATCTCTGCCTGCGAGACCGATGGCGACGCGGCCGCGGACGGGGCGGCCGAGGCCGCCGCCGAGGCCTCCGCCGACGCGGCGGTCGAGGGCGCCGCGGCCGATGCCGCGGCCGATGGGGCGGATGTCGCCGAGCCGCCGCAGGCGGAGGCGACGAGGGCGAGCGCTCCGAAGAGGCCCACCAACCTGGTTGTCTTGTGCATCTGTCTCTGCGTTCCTCCTGCTGTGGCCGCACCTCGGCGGCCGATTCGCACTGCTCCGGCCACGCCATGCGGCCGGTCCTTTCTAGGCCGGCCACGCGATGCGGCCGGTTCCGGAACCCGGGCCGACGGAATGCGGCCCGCTCCTCCGGTCCGTCAGCGTCCCCCCGCCACCTCCTTCCCGATCAGTGCCGGACCGCTCGCGCTTGAACCTGAGCCGCTGCCGCCACTATCGGCCGTGCAGCCTGACAGGACCAGAGCCGCTGCCACTGCGCCCGCGCCCAGCGCCGATGCTGTTCTCCGTACTCTTCTCGTCATTCGCATTTCCCTCTCTTCGTGCTTGCCAGTCAGCTGTGAATGGCGGTGTACTCGTCGGCCAGGACCAGGCAGGTCCACGGCTCGAGCGAGAGTCGTTCTCCGGCTGTGTGCCGGGCGTCGGTTATCCGATCAATGACGGCATGGGGTGTGCGCACATGCGCCGGATCGGAGCTCCAATTGTGCAAGAACCAAGTTCTGCCACGTCCGGGCGTGGTTCCGGATGCGACGGTGATTCCGCCCGACGCGCTCTTCAGCCACACCTCCCCGAGCGGCGTTGGCATCAGCCACCGCGCGATGTCGGCGGCAAGCTGAGCGTTCGGCACGGTGCCGACTGTCGTCACGCGCCCCCGCCCGGCCGGCGCCGTCGTGACGGCAGGGAACCGACCATGCTGCGCGTGGTCGTAATACGCGAGGACCTGCGCGCTCTCCACGATCAGCCCGTCGGCCCATCCCGTCGCTTGCGCACGGGGGGAGGTCTCGAATCCCTCGGTCCCGTGCACCGTCACAGGCTCGTGCAGGTTCGAGAACTCCTCATACCAGACACCCGCCGCCCGGTCGAGAAGCGCGGGCGCCACAGCGGGCCGAGCTCGCGCCTCTTCGTCCCCATAGCCGGTCCGGATTCCGAGGACGAGATGTCCTCCCGCCTCGGCGTAGTCACGCAGGAATGCGAGTTCGTCATCGTCAGCGATGTAGAGCGCAGGAACAACGAGGATCGGATGGGCGGCCGCGACGTCTGCGGCGTCACGACCGGCGAGCTGGCTGGCATGCACGATGCGCGCTTGCGCACCCGCTTCGATGACCCCCCGATAGAACGCGTCGAAGATCCGTTGGTAGGACAATCGATCCGGGCGATTATCCGGTGTGTGCAATGGAGGGGAGAATTCGAAGGCCCACTTGCTGTCGTGCGAGTAGATGAGGGTGACATCCGCATCGGGTTCGTAACCGTCGAGCGAAGTGCCGAGTGCCGCAAGCGCGGCACCGATTTCTGCAACTTCGCGATAGATCCGACCCGGTCGCTGGCTGTGTGGGAGGATTCCGCCCCAGTAGGTCTCCGTCCCGAAATGCAGGCTGTGCCAGTGCCAGTACTCGACCATCGCAGCACCCCTCGATACGAAGGCGAGTGCGGCCTGCATGAGTTGGCCGGGGTACGGCGGGTAGTTTTGGTCACTCCCGCCTATCGACTGGGCGTTGGTCTCTGTCACTAGGAACCGCGACTGCTTCGTCGAGAAGATTCGATCGGCCTGGCGGTACAGCCCCCAGACGCCCGTCGTCGTCCACGGCTCGATGGGCACCAGTTCGCGGTCGGACGCGAGGTGGTCCTGCATTCCGTAATACAGATTCCCCGCCGTAACATCGAGGGCGATCGCGACGTCCGCGTCGTCCATTGCGGGCCGAGAATACGCAATGCACGTTGTTACGAACTGATCGCTCCGGCTGTATTCGCGCACGATGTCGGCCTGCCAGGAAATGAACTCCGTGGTGAGGTCGGCCTGGTACTGGCGCCAGGCCAGATCGTACTGCGGCAGCGTATTGCCGTCCGGCACCCACAGTTCGTCCCACTCTGCGATGCGGTGCGACCAGTAGGTCAGGCCCCATTCGCGGTTGAGGGTTTCCGTGTCGCCATACTTCGCCTTGAGTCGTTCGACAAAGCCTTGGAAGGCGCCGGCATTGTGAAACAGTTCCATGCCCGGCTCGTTGTCGAGTTGGAATCCGACGACGGCAGGGTGATCGGCGTAGCGGCCAACGACGGCTCGGATGATGCGCTCAGCGAAGACCCGAAACTCAGGATTCGAGTAGTCGGTCTCCTGTCGACCGCCCCAGTGCAACGGCTGCCCCGTTCTGCGTTCTGCCGCGATCTCCGGGTGGAGTTTTTGCAGCCATGGCGGCACCGCGTAGGTGGGGGTGCCCAGGATGACCCGGATGCCGCGCGCGTGCGCCCCGTCGAGGACCGGCTGCAGCCATTCCAGTGAAAACTCGCCATTGCGCGGTTCCCAAGTCGACCACACCGACTCCCCAACGCGGATCACCGTGAAGTGCGCCGCCTTCATCAGGTCCAGGTCCTCGTCGAGACGATCAGAGAGTTGATACTCGTGGTAGTAGGCCGCGCCGAACAGAACCCTCGCGGGCAGGGAGGGCGGCATCAGGACTCCTCTCCGGATGATTGACTCGGTACCGGAGCGCCCGCAGGGGGGCGATCCTCACGACACAGGACGGCCGGGTGGCCATCGGGATCGCGGGGCCATGCCGGATCGACCGTCACGATCCGTGGACCGGCCTCGGTCACGATGAACGTGTCCTCGACTTTCGCGCCCTTCACCGAGGGATCCCAGGCCGAACGCCATACCGACGGAGACGATCGTCTCAGATGCGGCGCGGGTCGCGAGCACACGACGGAAACGCTGGCGGCGCCTGACGCGCGCGTCATCCCCTGGCCCCCGTTCGGTAGTACGCCTCGTTCCAGCGGAGCGCCTGCTTGAACTGCCGAACCTCAGTCCGGTCGTCGATCGCCACGAACTCGATGCCCGCCATCTCGGCGAGATCAGCAAGGTGCTCGATCCCGAGTGCCTGGCTCAGCGCAGTGTGGTGGGGGCCGCCGGCGAGGATCCATGCCTCCGCCGCCGTCCTGAGGTCGGGCTTGGGCCGCCAGACCGCCCGGGCGACCGGGAGCCTCGGCAGCGGGGATGGGAGCGGGATGACGTCGATCTCGTTGACGACGAGACGGAAGCGATCCCCCATGTCCAGCAGCCCGGCGACGACGGCCGGTCCCGCGGCGGCAGTGAACACGAGGCGGACGGGATCTCCTCGGTTGCCGATCGAGAGCGGATGGATCTCACACGACGGCGCGTCACCCGCGATCGACGGGCAGACCTCGAGCATATGCGCTCCGAGGACGGCCTCCTCGTTCGGCACAAGGTGGTACGTGTAGTCCTCCATGAAGGACGTGCCGCCGTCGAGCCCCTCGGCCATCACCTTGAGAAGGCGAACCAGGATGGCCGTCTTCCAGTCGCCCTCGCCGCCGAATCCGTACCCGTCCGCCATCAGTCGCTGGACCGCGAGCCCCGGGAGCTGCGGGAGATCGCCCAGATCCTCGAAGGTGTCTGTGAACGCTCCAAAATCCCCGGCCTCCAGGAAGGCCCGCAGACCGAGCTCGATCCGCGCGGCGTCACGAAGGGCCCCGTGGCGGTCGCCACCTTGGCGCAGCTCGGGCACGAGCCGATACTCCTCGTCGTATCGGGCGACGAGCCGGTCGACCTCGGCGTCCATGACGTCGCGGACCCACCGCACCAGCTCGGACACGCCGTAGGAGTTGACGGACACGCCCAGGCGCAGCTGCGCCTCCACCTTGTCGCCCTCGGTGACGGCGACGTGTCGCATGTTGTCGCCAAACCTGGCGACCTTCAGGCGCCGTGCTTCGTGCCGCCCGCGGGCGGCACGCGCCCAGACGCCAAGCCGCTCGGCAACGGCCGGATCCTGCCAGTGGCCGACCACGACCGTCCTCTCCCGTCGCATCCGCGTTGCGATGTACCCGAACTCCCGGTCGCCGTGGGCGGACTGGTTCAGGTTCATGAAGTCCATGTCGATGGACGCCCACGGCAGGTCCCGGTTGAACTGCGTGTGGAGGTGGGCGAACGGCTTCTGGAGCGCCTGGAGGCCCGCGATCCACATCTTCGCGGGCGAGAAGGTGTGCATCCAGGCGATGACGCCGATGCAGCGCTCATCGGCGTTGGCGGCCAGGCACAGCTCGCGGATGGCCTCCGGACTGGTGAGAACGCGTTGCGGCTCGATCCGGACCGGCACGCGGTCATCGGCCGAGAGCGCCGCCGCAATCGAAGACGCGTGTCGCTCGACCTCGGCGAGGGCGTCGTCCCCGTAGAGGTCCTGACTCCCGGTCAGGAACCAGGCCTCGTATCGCTCGAGCGTGGTCATGCCTGGGATCTCCTCGGCCGTAACGGTCTACTCTCGGCGCCCCGTGCGCGTGGTGCCATCTCAGCCCTTGACCGCCCCGCTCGTAACCCCCCGGCGACGATGTATCGCTGGAGAACCAGGAAGAGCACGAGCATCGGCAGGACGCTCACCACCGAGCCCGCAATCAGCACGTCGTAGGCGTACGCCTGGGCGGGCATGCTTGCGGCCCTCAAAGGGTCGGGCAATCATCGTGCAATCGTATGCGGGCTATCGAATGGGGTCAAGCGTAGTTTCGGGTACGTGTACTTCGCGTAGAGTTAGAGTCGCTAGCGTGAACGGTCCTCTTCCGTTCTCGGCGATCCTGTTATCGAGAGGATGTTGGCGGTGGCATCAAACAAGACCGAGCGGGCGGCAGCGAGGACGTCGGCTCGTGTCGGGAGCACCACGATGCGCGACGTCGCGAAGGTCGCGGGGGTTTCCCAAAGCACCGTATCCCGGGTGTTGAGTGGAACCGCGTCGTCAGTTGCGATCGGCTCGGATACCAGGGAACGAATCCTCTCCGTCGCCCGTGACCTTGGGTACCGGCCGAATCCACTCGCCCGCGGACTCCGGGGGGCGGCGACGATGTTGCTCGGAGTGATCGTCCGCGAGATCATGGACCCATTCTTTGCGGCCGCGGTCGAGGCGATCACGGCGGAGTCCAAGACAAGAGGCTACAACGTCGTCCTGGGGCAGGCCCACAGCCGGGCCAACGAAGCGATCGCTCTGCGCAGCGTGCTCGAGACGCGCCACTGCGACGCGATCCTGGTCCTGGGAGACATGCGCGATCAGCCTCGCCTCGTCGACGACCTGCTCGCGAGCCACGTGCCAGTCGTTGCTCTGTGGCAGGGCTCGGCGTTGCCAGGGATCGCGACAGTCAATGTGGATAACGAGGCAGGCATCAGGGCCGCTCTCGATCACATCACCTCGCTCGGTCACCGACGGATCGCACTCATCGCCGCGCGACCCAGGGGCGACATCCAGGCGCGCCGCGCCGCCTATCTCGACTACCTGTGCGCGGCGAACCTCGCGGCTCCGGATGCCTATGTCCAGGCGGGACGCAACGATCCCGCCGGCGGTGTTTCGGCCATGGAGGCGTTGCTGCGACTCGACGAACCTCCCACCGCGGTGCTGGCCAGCACCGACGTCCTCGCCATCGGCGCGCTGCACGCGGCGCACAAGAGGGGTATCGGCGTCCCGGACGATGTCTCGATCGTCGGCTTCGACGACATCCCACTGGCAGCCTTCACCATTCCGGCGCTCACGACGATCCGGATGCCCATGGCCGAGATGGCGGCGATCGCGGTGCGACTCGCGATCGACGAGGGCGGCGGCAGCGCGGAGGGCACGGACTGGCCCGTCTACATCGTGCCGCCCAAGCTCATCGTCCGAAAATCGGCTGGTCCGGTGCCCCGGCACAGCTCGTCATCACCCGAACTCTGAGACTGAGGGCCTGTGGCCGAAATCCCTGAGCACGAGGGTCGCGTGTCGGATTGGGCGTCCGAGGATGGCCCGCCACCTCGGACGTCACGCTCAGGCTCAAACATTCGGCCACAGGCCCTGAGGTGATCCTGGGGCCGGGCCGATCATCGGTGCCCCCTCGTGCTCTCCTGGTGGGAACACGCTGAGAGTCACGCCGGTGGCCCGCCTTCCCCCGGGTCATCCCGCGTCAGGCCGGGCTCATTTCGCGCGGCGTCCCTGTCGCCGCGTTCGGTCTCGCGTGGCGTCTTGCCGCGCCCTTCCCGATCGAGAAGCGGCAGGGTGATCGGTTCGCCGCCTCGACGAGCCGACGCCTCCATCGCCAGCGTCACCTCCTGGTCCAGTCGAGCCTGCTCCGCGCCATACTCGGGCGGCCGGTTTTCACGGATAGCACGAACCAGGCTGGCGAGAGCGCCCGCGGTAGCGATGCACTCGTCGTCCATCCAGTGGGCGCGGAACGGATTGACCCAGACGACCTCGGGATCGGTGTCCGCGACCAGCGCGCTCAACGTCTCGACGCCACCGACGTTGTGAAACCGCCGGGTCACTTCGATCCGCCGTGGATCCGCTCCGTCGTCCGTGAGCACCGTCAGGTAGTCCCCGATCGCCATGCCCTTCTCGGCGAAGAACTTCGTCGACCTCGCCCAACGGAGGCTGGAGTCGTACGCGATGCTCGACCACTCGAAGATCCCGAGGCGGCTGTCCGCGAAGCGAATCACCGCGTGCTGCCACTCCTCGTCGCGCGGGCCCAGCTTCCGATCGATCCAGGCGTGGTGCGGCGCGACGGGAAACGTGGCGAACGCAGCGCTGACGGACGTCACCGGCGTGTCAAAACCGATGTAACTCCGAATGAGGCTGACCCCGTGGTAGCCGTGGCCCATACACTCGTTGTGGGCGACGAGGACACGTCCGAAGATCCCGGCCTTGATCAGCGCTCCTTTCAGCTGCTCCATCGGCCGTCGGTAGTACTGCTCGGCGACCTCCACCCACACGCGCCGCTCGGCGGCCCGTCTGATGATGGCGTCCGCCGTCGCGAGATCGACGGCGATCGGCGTCTCAAGCAGTGCGTGCACGCCGAGATCGACCATCCGGAGACCGATGTCGCCATTTGCTGCGGTCTGCACCGAGACCACTGCCGCGTCGGGCCGCACCTGACGGTGCATCTGGTCGAGGTCCGTAAACCAGGGCACGCGCAGCTTCTCGCCGAGCCTGCGCGCCCCGAGCTCCGAGCGACCCCAGACGGCGCACAGCTCGACGTCCTCGGCGAGCTTCTCCAGCAGCGGCCCATATAGATAGTCGCTTCGCTTCGACGTGCCCACAATCGCGAAGCGAATCCGATCAGCCACGCTCACGCCTCCACTTCGTCTGGGCCGGCGTTGACTCCGGCAGGTCCTGCAGGCACGTCCGCGAGATCGTCGCCTTCGACGCAGGGTCCGCCGACTCCTCGGGCGTCGCTGGGCGCCGTCCCGCATGGAGCCCGGTGTTCGAATGGCACGATTGCCGGATCGTCGACGCCCGCGCGTCGGCGCGGTGGGTCAGGCCCCTTCGCTTGTGATTGGCGTTTCGATCACCGCTCCACTCGCCAGAGCCCGTCGAACAATGGACGCGACCTCCGCCACGCCCAAGGTTACGCCAGCGCGGTAGCTGTGGACGAACCATCGATCGAGGTCGGCATAGACCCCGCTGGCCGCGCAGATTGCTCGCGGGCCACTGGATCAACGTGGAAGGTCCCGTCAATGTACGCGTCGGCGATCTGGGCCGGGCTCCGATCCCTGAGGTGCAGATCCGCACCGACCTCATAGTCCCGCAGGGTATTCCGGGACCGCCGTGCTTCCTCGCGGAGTTCCGGGTCGGTGATATGCAGCTCGATGAGGTTGTAGACAGGTCTCAGGAAGACGGGCTCGCCCTCGGAGATGAACGGCCGTAGGTCGACGAGGAACGCTTGGAACTCCTCTTCGTCAGGCCTGTTCCAGGTGACTGTGGCCGATCCACCCCCTGCCGTGATGGTCAGGTTTGGGGTTGCCCCGGTCTGACGGACATCCAGCATCGGCCGAACGGGCCGGGAAAGGATGTCCATCATGGAGGCCATGGATCAGCAACGACGACCGCGCCGGTCGTTCACCGATGCGTACAAGGGGGAGGTGGTCGAGCTCTGCCGCACGAGCGGCAGGTCGATCGCCGCGGTCGCCCGTGACCTCGACCTGAGCGAGACGGCGCTCCGCCGCTGGGTCACCCAGACCGAGGTCGACGCCGGGCACCGGGAGGGGCTCAGCACGGCAGAGCGCGAGGATCTCGCGCGCCTGCGCAAGGAGGTGCGGGTACTGCGGGAGGAGCGCGACATCCTGAAGCGGGCGACGGCTTTCTTCGCGAGGGAGACCCGGTGAGCGTGTACCCGTTCATCGCGGCGGAGAAGGTCGCAGAGCGCAACGTCAGCAAGGCCTGCGCCCTGCTCGAGATCTCCCGCTCCGCCTACTCCGCCTGGCACACGCGCGTCCCCTCGGCCCGCGAGCTCTCCGACGCCGAGCTCGGCGAGGCGATCGTCACGATCCACGGGGCCTCGCGTCGCACCTACGGCGCGCCCCGCATCACCGCCGAGCTGCGCCGCCGGGGGACCCGGGTCGGCAAGAAGCGGGTGGCGCGCCTGATGGCGCTCCGAGGGCTCGTGGGACGCGCCCGGCGGCGCTGGAAGAAGACGACGATCCCCGACCCGACGGCGCAGGTGGTGGCGGTCGACCGTCTGGGGCGGAGCTTCGCTCCCGGGTCATGCGCGCTCGACCGCGTCTACGTCGGCGACATCACCTACATCCGGACGCATGAGGGCTGGCTCTACCTGGCCACCGCGCTCGACCTCGCCAGCCGCCGCGTGGTGGGCTTCGCGATGGCCGACCACATGCGGGCCTCCCTCGTCTGCGAGGCGCTCGCGATGGCGATCCAGCTGCGTCACCCGGCGGCCGGGCTCATCTTCCACAGCGATCGCGGCAGCCAGTACACCTCCCGGGAGTTCCGGGCCCTCCTCGAGACCCACGGCGCTGCTCAGTCGCTCTCGCGACCCCGGCAATGCTGGGACAATGCGGTCGCCGAAAGCTTCTTCGCTACCCTCAAGGAGGAGCTCGTCCACCGCCAGGCCCTGCCCACGCGAGCCGCCGCACGCCGGGCGATCTTCGAGTTCATCGAGGTCTTCTACAACCGACGCCGGCTGCATTCCACGCTCAACTACCGCACGCCGGTCGAGTACGAGGAGGAGCGGAGGAACCTCAACCGACGCAAGACTCAGGCGGCATAGTCAACCTGTCCGTCGAACCGGGGCAAGGCCAGTTCGTGTCGAGGCTCGACTGCATCAGCCGGCGCCTCGACAGGCGATCTGGTTGATCGAGGAACGAGCCGAACTGCTCGGTCGTCACAGTCTTGGGCGGACTGCCGCGCCTCCTGCCCAGGCTGGCCACTCTACCGCGAGCAACACGGCCGTCGCTGACGACCCTGTGTTCCCACGATCTGCTCATGGAATCCACTGGCGTACACGTGGCGATCAGCTTCGCGACGTCGTCGAGGCGGAGGACCGGGACGGGCTAATCGGGCACCTTCGGGGGCTTCATCCCTGGCCTCGGGTAGTGCTCGATGATCTCCTCCTCGAGGCACCACCGAAAGAACGCCTGGCAGCCCCGGTAGCGGCTGTTCGCCGTGGCCGGCTTCCAGCGCACCAGGAGATTCGATGATGAACGCCTCGACGTGTTCGCGCCGGGGGTGGCGCACGTCAGCAAGCAGACGCTGTGGGTAGTTATCCGCTGTACGAGCGCTGTGGTATCGAAGACGAGCGTTGTGGCAGGCGCCGGTGCCCGCTAGAATGGCCTTCGCGCTCACGCAGACGCTGCACTGAGCGTGAAACTGAGCGGGAGTAACTCAGTTGGCAGAGTGTCTGCTTCCCAAGTCTGAGCGGCTCAGCGCTGTGGCTGCCCGTGTGGCGGTGCCACCAAATCGGCCCAGTTATACGCTGCGGCGTCCCTCCTTGAGGAGTGCCTTCGTCCCATCGGACTGGGCATCCCTGGCGGCCTCGACGAAGCCGAAGGCGGGCGGGGCCACGAGCAGGTCACCGGCCGCCTCGTCGGCGATAGCGTCGCGGACCATTCGGTCCGCCTCGGGGCCCAGCGGCAGACGGTGCTGTGGCTTCACCGTGCGGGTCTTGCGCTCGGTGTCGTGGGTCGTCCACTCGTGGAGCGAGACGATGCCCTCCCAGGGTGCCTCGACGAGCTGCTCGCCGAGCTCGATCGCCTTGGCCAGGACGACCTCCTCCTCGGCGGTCAGGAGGTCGACCCTCCGATCTCCTTGAGGTACATCCGGACCGAGTCGTCGGTCCCGAGCATGTCGGCCGAGAGCGCCTCGAGCTCCTCGGCCGTCGGCTCCTCGAGCTCCTGCGCGTCGAGCGTGGCGGGAGGATCGGCGGCGAATGCGCGCGGCTCGATCCCGTTCTCGTCGACCATCTCGACACCGATAACGTCCGCGTCGGCGGGCGCCGTGGGCAAGTCGAGATTCGTGTGGCGGTCGCATCCGCGGCAAGGACCGCGAGGGCGCTGGCACTCGCGGCACGACGGCGGGTTGATCCGCGACACGGGCGCAGGCGAGCTTGACCACGGGGAGCGACCCTGCCCTGAGGCCCAGCACCTGTCTTGTGATCCCGTCCCTCCCCGACAACTCCGGAGCTGATCGCCGCCCTTCGGGTTCAGGCACGCTTGAGGAGCGTGAGCGGCGGCGGCGGCTCGCCGGGCGCGTCCGTTTCGGTGCCAGCACTTCCCGCGAGCACCGCTTCAGCGGCCGTCGGGCCCGTTGGGGCCGCCGTCCAGCGCCCGAGCCCGAGCTGACGGACGAGGCGTGGCGTGTGCAGGGCCGCGAGGCAGGCCGTGCAGAGCTGCACCGTCGCGTCGGCGACCCAGCGCTCCCCCGCCCGGCGCTGCAGCCGCACGGGCTCGCTGTCGGGGGCGTTGCACGCCCAGCAGCGCTGGCCCGCCGCGCGCCGGTACGCCGCGGCCGTCTGCGCGTCGGGAGCGCCGGACGCCCTGCCCTCGGGCGGGACAGCACGAGCTTCCCGCGGCGCCGTCACGCGCGTCTCGCGATCCATGCTGAGAGGGCCTCGCTGACCCCGGACTGGCGCGCTTCTGCCCGATCGGAGGAGCGCGCGCCGGGGTCCGATCACTGCCCGCCAGTGTGGCGCGCGACCGGCGCGCTCGGGAAGGGCCACTCGGCCGGTTCGCGGCTGCGGGTCGTGCGGCGCCGCCGGGAACACCACGATGAACGACGGGGTCGCCCTGCCGCAGTGGCGCGAGCTGGCCGAGGTGAGGGCTGACACCTGCCTGCCTGAGCGATGATGGTCGCGGGAGGTCGCCATGGACGCCAGGCTCATCTCATTCGGTCTGATCGAGATCGGCGGGCACCGGTTCGAGCACGATGTCGTGGTCGAAGGAGGCGTCGTGCGGCGACGCAAGAAGGCAGCCTCGAAGGCCTACCGAGACCAGTACGGCCATACCCCGCTCTCACCCGACGAGGCGATCCCGTAGTCGGCGCGTCTGCTGATCATCGGGACGGGAGTCTCCGGCCAGCTGCCGATCATGCCCGAGCTGTACGAGGACTTACCGGCGCCGGCCAGCCGCAATCCGACTTCGGCACGAAGCTCGAGCAGTTCATCTTCGTGGTCGCGGTGGCACTCGCCCTGATGCTCACCGTCGTGACGCTCAGCCGTGGCTGATCCGGTACCTTCCTTGGCGGTGGAACCGGCTGCGGCGCGTCCGGGCCGCCCACCGTGCCATCCGCACGGCGCCCAGATCGAGCGCGCCCTGGCGATGCGAGCATTCACGCGGCTCGACTACTCGACTCTGCTCGAGTACACGCCGGATCCACTTGGCGACTGGGCCGCTGGCCGGCACGACGGGCTGTTAGCGGCACCTCTGTGTGGGGCCGGATCGGCGGGATACGGCGGCGCTCATTGAGGACGTCGTCGTGCATGGGCGGAGCGCAGCGGCCAAGATGACCCCGTAACAACAGGACGTAGTGACCCTCCCGGTCCGCGAGGACCGAGAGGGTCGATGGGGTGGACTCAGCACCCTTGGCAATCGTATGGCCGTGCCGCCTGTCCGTCGAGGAGTACGCGGCCGCCGGCAGGCGCATCCTCGTTCCGGTCCAGGTTTGTCCGCGCTGCGGAATGCGGCTGGTCGGCTGGTCGGGCTATGCGCGCTGGCTGCGCGACGACGGCGAGCACCGGATCTGGGTGCGGCGAGGCCGCTGCCCGGCCTGCCGACGGACCCACGCCCTCCTGCCCGACTTCGTGCACGCGCGGCGCCTGGACGCGGTCGAGGTGATCGGGGCGGCGCTCGAGCTCGGCATCGCGGGTCTGGGGATGCGGGCGGTGGCCATCCGCCTCGGCCTCGCCCACTCGACGGCCCGCGACTGGCGTCGCCGCCACCGGGCCCGGGCGCCGGCCCACCTCGCGCATCTCGCGGCGGTGGCGGTCTCGCTCGGAGCGGAGCTGCGCGACCTGCCGATGGGGGTCGAGGCGGCGGCCCTCCATGCACTGGGGGTGATCTCGGCGGAGGCCCGGCGCCGGTTCGGCGGGCGGGTCCCGGGGCGCTGGCGGCTCTGGAACGCGATCTGCGGCGGCTGGGCGCTGGGCACCAACACGGGCCCACCCTTGGCAGGCGCGAGCGTTCGCGCTTCGATGGGTGACCCGCCCCATGAGGTGTCCGATGCCGCCCGATCCCGCCGAGGCGATCGCCCTGTTCCGGTACCGCGTCGTCGCCGAAGCGACGAATGAACGTCTCTCGAGCGCCGAACGAGGGCTCGTCGTCCGCGAGCTCGCCGGCGGGCTCCACGAGCTGCCCGACGGCAGCCGGAAGGCGTTCAGCCGGGCGACCCTCGACCGCTGGATCCGGGCCTGCCGGGCCGAGGGCCTCGACGGGCTGCGCCCGGCGCCCCGTTCGGACATCGGCACCGCCCGGGTGACACCCGAGCTGATCGAGGAGGCCTGCGCGCTCCGCCGGGAGCTGCCGGTCCGCTCGGCCGAGCAGATCAGCCGCATCCTTCGGGCGCGCCACAGCGTGCGGGTCGCGCCCCGGACGATCCGGGAGCACCTGCGCCGGCGGGGGCTCGACCGCGCCCGGCTCACATCGGAGCCGCGCGTCTTCGGCCGCTACGAGGCCGAGCATCCCAACGAACGCTGGATCGGCGACGTGCTGGTGGGGCCGTTCGTGCCCCACCCCCGGGTCGCCGGCAGCCGGCGGGCGTACCTGTTCCTGCTCGTCGACGACCACTCGCGGCTCCTGCTCCACGGGCGCTGGATGACCGCGGAGAACACCCGCGCCGGCCAGGTGGTGCTGCGGGCGGCGATCCTGCGCCGGGGCCTGCCTCAGAATCTGTACCTGGACAACGGCGCCCCTTTTGCCAACGCCGCCCTCGATCGCACGTGCGCCGTGCTGGGCGTCCGCCTGGTCCACAGCCAGCCCTACTCGCCGCAGGGCAGGGGCAAGCAGGAACGGCTGAACCGCTTCATCCGGGAGGCCTTCCTCGCCGAGGCGGAGCACGTCGGGATCGAGACCTTCGAAGCGCTCAACGACCGCTTCATGGCCTGGGCCGAGCGCGACGCCAATACCCGGGTCCATGCCGAGACGGGGGTGACTCCCATCAGCCGGTTCCTCGCTGGCGGACCGCTCCGCCACGCCGATCCCGACCTCCTCCGCGAGGCCTTCCGCTGGTCGGTCACCCGGGTCGTCACCCGGACCGCCCAGGTCTCGCTCGCGGGCAACCGCTACTCCGTCGAGCCGACGCTCGTCGGCCGGCGGGTGGAGCTGCGCTTCGACCCGGAGGACCTCTCGCGGATCGAGGTCTGGTGCGAGGGCCGGTCCTTCGGGGCGGCCGTCCCCTTCGTCCTCGGTCGCCACGTCCACCGGGCGGTGCCCCAGGCGGTGCCGCCGTCCCCCGAGCCGACCGGGGTGGACTATCTGGGCCTGGTCGAAGAGCAGCATGCCGCCGACACCCTGGGCCGGCTCACGTATCGCGACCTGGTCAGCGACGAGGAGGAGCCCTCATGAGTGCCCGCGCTCCCTGGGTCGGGCACTTCGGCTTCACCCGGACCCCCTTTTCCAAGGCCATCGCCGCGGCCGACCTCTTCAGCCGGCCGGCCCACGAGGAGGCCGTCGCCCGGATCCGGTTCTGCATCGCCGAGTCGCTCGCGGGCGTCCTCGTCGGCGAGGTCGGCGTCGGCAAGACCGTCGCCCTGCGGGCCGCGGTGAGCGCCCTGGACCCGACGAGTCACGGGGTCATCTACGTCGCCAACCCCGCCTTCGGCACCCGCGGCCTCTACGTCACGATCGTCTCCGCGCTCGGCGCCACCCCGCGCTTCTTCAAGGCCGAGGTGATGGCCCAGGCTCAGGCCCTCCTCGCGGCGGAGGAGTCCGAGCGCCGGCGACGAGTCGTCTTCATCATCGACGAGGCGCATCTGCTCAGCCCCGAACAGCTCGAGGAGATCCGTCTCCTCACGAGCGCCGAGATGGACTCCCGCACCCCCTTCGCCCTGCTCCTTGTCGGGCAGCCCACGCTCGTGCGCCGCCTGCGGATGGGCGTCTTCGCCGCCCTCGACCAGCGCATCGCGACCCGTTACCAGCTCCGGCCCATGGATCTCGCCGAGTCGGCCGGGTATCTGCGCCACCATCTCGCGCTCGTCGGCCGCCAGGACCCGCTCTTCGCCGACGACGCCGTGGCCCGCCTCCACCGGGCGAGCCTGGGCCTGCCCCGTGCCCTCAACAACCTCGCCCGTGACGCGCTCATCGCCGCCGCGGCCGACGGCAAGGCCCTCGTCGATGACGCCTGCGCCAGGAAGGCCGTCGCCGAGGCCGTCAGCGAGTGAACGTCAGCCGGTCCGCATCGAGGGCTGCCACCTGGGCCGCGCGCAATCCTGCCGATTGGTGTGCAGACAATCCCGCCGCCAACA
>JANYLG010000101.1 GCA_025363775.1 Acidobacteriota bacterium
GGGGCGTTCGTCGAGCGCTACAACGCCCACTGGCGCGTCGAGAAACTCGGCTTCCTCACGCCGACCGAGGCTCGGCTACGGCACGCTCTGCCGGCGGCCGCGTGAACGCAAACTTGTGTCCAGAAAACCGGGTGCGGTACATTCTCTACGGCATCGGCAGCGGCTTGCCGATCATGCTCGTGGGGACGGCGGCGGGGGGAGTGTTGAGGCGCCTCGATTGTAGCCGGTTCGAGAACTGGATTGACCCTATCGTCGGTGGGCTGCTTATCCTGCTCGGTTTTTATCTGCTCTGGCGCATGTGAGAACCTTCGAAAGTCGCTACGGCTTGCGGGTCAGCGGTCATTTAGGAATTTGCCCGAATCCCGGTTAGCGTTAGCCTTGGGAGTTGCTCTTGGCTGCCTGATGCCCCGCCAGATCTGGACGCCAGAAGGCCGTATCACACGCTGTCGGGAGTGACCGCTCCAGGTCGACTTCCTTCCAAACGACGGTGAGTCATGCTGGTCCAGCGGTCGCACCCTCACGACCCGGCCCTCTGTATCGTTTGGTTTCAAGGACTGAGGGAATCGAGATTTTCTCCTAATCCGAGGCTACATCTTGTCCTCAGAACCGCTCCACATCTTCGACCCGCGCCGCAACCTTCAGTTGCAGGGCTTCACCTGGCGCGGCGCGACCACCACGATCGACGACGCCACGGAGACCGGTATCGCCATCTCGGGTATCTTCCGGGCGGCAGAGGATTTCGCGGTCCTGGGCTGGTGGAACGCCTACGACTACTTCAACCACCTCCGGGTGAAGCACCTGCCGAAGACCGATCTCTCCGGCCTGAAGTTGGAGTTCGACATCGAGTACGACCAGGCTCTTGACGGCGCACTCCGCCTCGACGCGGCCAAGTATCCCTCCGTCTCCTGGGACGCCATGACGTTCGTCACCGGCGCAGGCGACAGCCACGACGTTCGGCTGCTCGATCACGCCACCGTGGTCTCCGGAAGCGAGACCGCCGCCACGGTCCTCATCGATATCAGCGGCGACGAGAACATGGACGGCGGAATCGACTGGCTCCATCTCTATTTCCGCGATACCCGGTACACGGTAACAGCCCAGACTGCCTGTTACTGATTCAGTTGTTCTACATCCCGCGGCGCCTGGCCGAATAGCTGGATCGCGGAAAGAATCATTGGCAGACTGGTTCGACGATAGGAAGCATAAACGGGGTCTCCGCTCGCCAAGCTAACCGAAGACGCGTTCATCGAAGCGATGAACGGCGAGCTCGTATTGGCTGCTCGTTTTGACGACGGCGTCGAGCTATTCCCAGGCGATGGCGATCGGTGCGGTCCCGGCGAATGTGACCAGGGCTGGTGCGCGCCGAGCGAGCCGGAGGGCGGCGACACGCGGGAGACCGCTCGCAGCCGGGGCCGTGCCCGCTTGCCGGAACAGCTCGACCGTCAGCTCCGATCCGGCCCGGATTGCGCGAACTCGAAGTACCGGCACGCCCGGCAGGACCATTGTCGCCAGCTCACCTTTCTGGACCCGGAGTCGGACCGTCACCCTGTCTCTGGTGAAGCGAAGTGTGACGGCAGTGGTCGCACCGGCAGCGAGCCCCTGTTCGCGATGTTCCGCGCCGGCGCCGGCAGGTCTCGCTCCCGCGACCGGCTCGCGCCCGGACTCGGCGGGTCGGGAAGCCGGCGCGTGCTGGCCAGACCGCAACAAGGTACCGGCGGCGGCCACCACGACAAGGGCCGCGGCGACGGCCAGCCACCACGCCACGGGAAATGGCCGGCGTGCCGGTGGGGAGGCAGGTGCAGCCGACGTCGGCGTGCTCATCGCGATTTCGTCCGACGTATCGCGGCCATCGCCGACGTCTGGGTCGTTGTCGAGAATACGCTCGGCCTGGTCGTCTCTGAGATCAGCGCCCACGCGATTGCGCCACGCATCCAGTTCGGACGGGTACGCACTGACCACCGAACCAGTTGTCGTCCGCAGCCGATGAACGGGAAGCGCCAGATCGCGCTCCCAACGCTGGGCGCTGCGAGGCGACGTGCCGAGGAACGCGCCGATTTCTTTCCAGCCCCGAAGCGGTCGCTCGATCAAGGTCTTCCTCCGCGCCCGTCGAACTCGATGCCCATGAGGTGTGAACACTATAACGATTCCCGGTCCGGCCACCAAGATCCCGTCGAACAGACCCCGTCGAAACGAATCACGACAAGTCGCGACAAGTCGCGACAGACCGCAACACACGGAGCATTGGCGCGACTTGTCGCTCACCGGCGCGTCGTCGGGCGTCGATACTCGACTGTGAACAGGGCTCGACAGCGCCTGCCCGTTGGGGGCGGTCCGCTGTGGCCCACGGAGGAATGTCATGAGAAAACGGTTCACGATGGCGGCGGCGGTCGGGCTCTTCGTGGTCGTGGGTCAGGGTGTGTCGCTGGCCCAGCAGGCGTACACGTCGACAAGCGCTCCGCCATTGATCGTCAGGCTCAGCGTGGTGGCCGCTCCGGGCGTACCGGCGACGGTCGCGCTGCGCAACGGCCAGATGGGGCGGTGGTCGAGGACGGACGGGTCGCAGTTCGGGTTGACCCCGGTTGTGGCCAACGGCGTCGCGCAGCTCCTCATCGTAGAAATCACCCCAGGCACCACTCCCGGAGCGGAGCGGGTCCAGGCGTTGGCGACAGTCACCCTCGCTTTAGACAAGACGGTTGCCTTCCCCAAGCTGAACCCCCTGTTCGAGGTGACCCTGCTGGGGACCAGCCCGGTAGCTGCCCGGCCGGCCCAGGCGTCAACTTCCGACGCTCCTTGCACAACCTGCTGCGTGACCTGCGGCGAGTGGACCGTTTGTGCCTGTGCCGTCCAGATGGACTGCGGGAGTTGCTGCTGCAAGGAGCACTGCACGTGCCTCGGAGAGGTCGGCGAGCCTGCGGGCTGCGCGGCGGGATCACGTGGGGGAGCGCTTTCCACGGGTCCAGCCCCAGCCGTGATGCGCTGACCAAGGCGGTTGAGCGCCAAACGTCGGGCGGCTTTCGCGCGAGCGCGGTCACTCGGCGCGCAGCGGCGCCATACCGCCAATGTCCAGGCAGATTGACTGACGGATGGAGGTGTCGCGGCGGACACCAGCCTGCGGGGGAAGGCAGCGGCCGCGCTCGCCTCCCCCGCCGGGACGCCGCGCAACCCTGCGTGCGCGCCGTCGTCTCCGCCGTCCACCGAGGCCGCCACCCGGGCGCCGCCGGCGTCGACCAGACCCTGCGCCGACGCGGCGGCAGCGCCGGGAGCGGCCTCGACATGACGCGGACGATCAGCGTGTGACCGTTGACGCGGCCATCCCCGCCCGCCACCGGTCGAGATCTCCGCGCTCGACGATCGCCTGCGCGATCTGCACGGCGTTCTGTGCGGCTCCCTTTCGCACGTTGTCCGAGACCAGCCAGAGATTGAGGCCGTTCTCGATCGAGAAGTCCTCTCGAATGCGGCCGACGTGCGTGAGGTTGCCGCCCGCGACCTCGATGGGCTGCGGGAACCGGAGGCTCTCGACCTCGTCCACGACGAGGCCGCCCGGCGCGCGGCGAAGCGCCTCGCGCGCCTCGGCCGCCGTCACCTTACCCGCCGTCTCTATGTTGCAGCTCACCGCGTGGCACACGAGCGTCGGCACCCGCACCGCGGTACCGGTGACGCGCAGACCCGGGTCGTGCAGCATCTTTCGCAGCTCGTGGACCATCTTCCACTCCTCGCGCGTGTAGCCGTCTGCCTCGAAGGCATCGATGAACGGTATCAGGTTGAAGGCGAGCTGGTACGTGAAGGCCTGCGGTGGAGTCACCGGATAGCCGGCCACGACGTCGAGCGCCTGCTTGCGCAACTCGAGCATCCCGCGCAGCGCGCCGCCCGACGCGGACTAATACGTCGATGCCACGACCCGACGAATCGGCGACAGGTCGTGAATCGGCTTGAGCGCGACGATCGTGCCGATCGTGGTGCAGTTCGGATTCGCGACGACGCCCTTGTGCCAGCCGAGGTCCTCGGCGTTGACCTCGGGCACCACCAGGGGGACATCGGGCTCCATCCGGTACGCGCGGCTGTTGTCGATGACCACGGCGCCGCACCGGACGGCGGCGGGCGCGAGTTGCCGGCTCACCTCCTCCTCGGTGGCGAACAGCGCGAGGTCTACCCCCTCGAAGGCCGCCGGCGTCGCTTCGATCGTGGTGAGCATGCGCCCGCGGAACTGGAACGGCGCGCCCACCAGGTCGCGCCGCTCCAAGAGCCGAAGCTCGTTCACCGGAAACGCGTATTCCTCGAGGATCTGGACCATCGTCGTCCCGACCAGGCCGAGGGCGCCGGCCACCGCGACGTTGTACGTCCGCATAGGTCATCCCCTCCGGAACACGCGTTGAGCAGACCGCGTCGGGAGTCGGTGCAGCCTCCCCTGCCGTGGCGCAGGAACCCGCCTGGAGCCAACCCTCTCACGGGTTGGCGGAGCGGCGGGCCCGGGCCGTCGCGTGCGGGAAGGCGGCCCCGATTCGCCGTCTCCGATGTCACTACCGCTGCCGCCACCCCTTGACCGGTCCGGGGTGGAGGAACTTCTCGGGAATCATCACGCCGTCTCGCTTGAACACCTCGCCGTTCTTCATGACGAAGCTCACCGTGCGGATGACGTCGATGTTGGCCAGCGGGTCGCCCTCCACCGCCACGAAATCGGCGAACATGCCGGCCTTGATCGGCCCCCGCTCGGCGTAGACGCCAGAGGCCTTGTAGCCGGTGATGGTCAGCGCCTTCAAAATGTCTGCGGGTGGGATGTTCGCGGCCTTCCAGGTGTCGAGGAACGCAATAGTCAGGTCGCCGCGGCTCATCCAGTCGCTGTGCCTGGGCGGCGGGGCCGCTGTCCCGCGGCTGTCCCGAACGCCCCCCACGGCGTCTGATAGCGGGGGTTACGTTAACCAGCAGCCACCGAGACCCCGTTTATACGTCCTATAGTCGGCGGCGGCGTTGCTGGCGGCCACTCCAGGGGCCGCCCCCCAGGTGTACCGGGGCGGCGTCGACCTGGTGGTGGTCACGGCGACGGTCCAGGACCACGACGGCCGCCTGGTGGCGGGTCTGGGCCGGGACGAGCGTCCGACGTCGACTTCAGCCTCGCGCGATTCACCGGCGCGCTGGAAGCGGAACTCCCCGCGTTCGGGTTCGAGGTTCGCATCGCGGAAAAGGAAAAGCGCCACGCCAGCGCCATCAAGTCGGCGTTTCTCGAGGCCGACACGCTGCAGCAGCTCCTGGAAATCAGGACGCCAGCCGGTGTGGTACGGACTCTGCCCCGAGGGCAGGGCCTGAAGATGAGGCTGGAGATCGACACGAACCCACCGCCTGGCTTCGAGACCGAGGTTCGGTTCCTCCTGAATCCGATCCCGTTTCCGGTGCGGGCGTTCGCGCTCCCCGATTTGTTCGCCGGCAAGATGCACGCGGTGCTCTGCCGTCGCTGGAAGGGACGCGTGAAGGGGCGCGATTGGTACGACCTGGTGTGGTTCGCAGGCCGTCACCCGGCGCTGCATCTCTCGCACCTCCAGGCGAGGATGGTGCAGAGCGGCGATTGGCCGGCAGATGCCCGCCTGACGCCGGAGGCGTTCAGGTCACGGCTCGTCCAGGCCATCCACTCGGTCGATCTGAACCAGGCGCGTCACGAGGTTGCTCCGTTCGTCACCCATGCTGATGCACTCTCCGCCTGGTCCGTCCCGTTCTTTCTCGACGTGGCGTCACGCATCGTCATTGCGGAGGAGTGACCCTTCCGTGAAACGGCTCGACGCCAGGCGTGACGCGCAGTTGATGCCGCAAGGCCGGCGGCGCGAGTGAGCGAAATCAGCAGGCCGCGCTCATCCCGGCCTGCTCCACAGATGCCTCAGTCACACGGTGTGTTGCCACGATGAGACTGTTGTCCATGGTGGGCAACACACCTATTTCAGGCAGCACGCTGACAGACTCCTTGGTGCGCCGGCTGGCGGACACACGGCCACGTGGGTGGCGGGTCACGGCCCATCCACTCTCCGCCCGCCCTCCGTCGGGGGATCGCCGACGCGCTCGACGTGGCGCACGAGAAGGGCATCGTCCCTCGCGACCTCGAGCCCGCCAACATCACGCTCACCGAAGACGGTCGCGTGAAGGTGCTGGACTTCGGGCTCGCACAGGCCCTGGTCAACGAATCCGCGGCCGACGCGGCGCAATCATCCACGAGGACGGCGATGGCGAGCCGGCTGGGCGTGATCGTGGGGACGGCGGCGTACATGAGCCCCGAGCAGGCGAAAGGGAAGGCCGCGGACGACCAGCGCTTCGTCATGATGCCGCGCGCCGAGAACACGCCGTCGCGCATCGTCGCCGTATCCAACTGGGCGTCGGAGCTGGCGTTGCTCGTGAAGCGATAGGGCGTGACGGCCCCCGACGGCGCGGTCTCGACCCTCTTGTCGCTGCGGCGGACGTCGCCGCTCTTGCGGAGCGAGCCGCCCGCTTCAGTCCGGGAGCAACGTGGCCAGGTTGTCGGGGGTGAGCAGGTCCGCCTCCGCTGGTCGCTCGAGGAACGGCCGGACGTCGTTCGCGACCGCGACCATGTCGATCGACGCGAGCCGCTGACGCACCAGTCGTCCCCACGTGCTGGCGTCACAGCAGCCGGCTCCAAGGGTCTGGTCCAGCGCATGCTGCAGCATCTGGAGATTCGGCTGTACGGGCGGACGCTGCGAGAGGTACCAGAGCAGGTCGTACCAGTCTCGCCCTTTGGCGAACTTGCGCGTCATGGCGGCGTGCAGCTTGCCGGCCAGCAGTGAGGGCAGATCGTAGTGCTGGATCAGGAATGTCAGGTGACGGGTGACGACCCGCCGTTCGCATCGCGCTCCCTCCGGTGGCCGCGTGTCAATCTCGACCTTGATGGCCAGCTTCTGAGCCGGCCGTCCTGCGAGCCCAGCCTCGTGCAGGAGTCCTGCCACGCTCACCCAGCCTGTGTGCACGGTTCGGCGATCGTTCCATGTCACGCCGGGATCGAATCCCGCAAGTGCCAGGTCCCGCTTCACGCGCGCCATCCAGACCAGCGGGGCGTAGCCCTCCGGCGACACGAGCGAGAAGTCGAGGTCTTCCGAGAATCGCGGGAGGCCGTGCAGAAAGCGCAGGGCGGTCCCTCCGACGAAGGCCATCACCCGAAACGCTTCGGCGTCGTGCAGCGACCGCAAGACGTGGGTTTGCAGATACTCCCGGAGCCGGTTGACGGCCAGGCCAGGATCGGCCGTGCTCCGCGCGAGTGCGAGCGCCTGTTCCTTCATAGCGTGACCGTCCCGTGGTCCTGGTGACGGGTGTGGTCCACCCACCGCTGCACGGCCCGGTCGAGCCGCGGGCTGCGGAACCGTGCGGCGTAGCTCGCGATCCGCTTCGTGTCGATCACGTTCAGGTTCTGGTAGCGCATCTCGTCGAGGCGTTCGACCGTCCACTCGCCGGGGCTGAAATGCCAGTGATCGAGCAGCGCCTTCTCGGGCTCCGCCACCAGGAGAGTGCCCCCCGCATACGGCATCGCCTGATAGCCGAAGCACGCGTCCTGCCTGAGGTTCCGATACTCGAACACACCGAACGGGTTCTCGAATCGGCGAGGACCGCGCGGGGTCACACTGGTCAGGCAGACCACGCGCTCCGGGATCAGGTCGTGGAAGCCCAAAGCCCAGAGGCCGCTCAAGTACGACGGTCGGTACAGCTCGTTGGCCAGCAGCGCCGGCGTGAGCGTGGCTCGCCGGTAGATCTCAGCGAGGGTGTACATGCCGCGCCGCAGGCCGACGACCTTGCCCTGCGACATCCAGCGGGACAATTGGACGCGAATCACCTCCCGCCGGTCATCGAATGCCTGGACGAGCAACGGCAGATCGAACGCTGCCAGGTTGCCGGTCAAAGCGACCAGCGAGACAAACTTCATTTGCATACAATAACATCATTGTTGTGTATCTGAATCAGAATAGCTTCCCCTGCTTTTCAGTCCGGAACGGGCGACCGTTCCAGCGCCCTCACGGGGAGCCGTCGGTTCGGTGCTTTGACGTTCTGGACCCGCCCGCCCGGAGAGACTCTTCGCGACTGGCTACCGCTCGAGCGCGATTCCAGCGTAGGCCCTGGCGGGCGACAAGCACTCACCTGCAACGGCCTGTTCGTGCGGTTCCTTTTGGGCCTTCACGCGCAGTTCATGCGGCAGGGCGTTCGGAGGGAGTGAACGGGATCAGCGGATTCCGAGCGCATGCTCTCGAGTGCGCTGCCGTCTACCGATGCGCGACCACGCACGTGTTGTGGGGACGATAGCCGGCGGCCTCGGCGTCCTGGCGGCTGGAAGACACCTGCGTGCAACTGCCGCAGTTATAGTCCCGGCATCCAGCCGCGTGATACACGCGGCTGGACACGTTGCCGTGGTATGGGCCAGCGGAGAGCAGCGCTGCGGGAGGGCGTGGTGGCAGTGTCACGTTCGGAGGGGCCCCGCGATCGCTGCGATGCTGCCAGGGCGGAACGGCGGATCGATCCGCCCACAGCCCACGACGCTGCTGCCTGGCCTCCTGTTCGAGCGCGGCAAGGCGGCGGTCGGACGAGTAGCGGACGAAGTGCCACGCAAGTCCTGCCTTGACCATCTCCTCGCTGAGATCCTTCCGAGCGACGATGACGCGGGCCACCGTCCGGCCGTAGCGATCGCGGTCCAGGACCAGAGCCGTCGCCGGCTGGGAGAACGCCAGGACGCGCAGGTGTTGACGCGCCTCTCGGCCGAACGCCTGGCCTTGCTCGGGAGCATCGATGCCGTCGAGGCGAATCGTGTAGGTCTGGCCGTTCGTCGTGATGTCGGAGGCGGGCGGATCGAACGCGTCGTGCTGTGGCCGGGGCGACGCGATGCCCCGGGGGGCGCGGTCAGTGTCTGAGGACGGCCGCTTCGTAAACCTCGCACGCCCGGACCCCGCTAGTCCGGCCTATTGTCACCGTCGAGTTCCAGGGCACGCTGACCAAACGGCCGGCAGCTTCCGAATCGACCATCCACTCGACCCGGCCAACAAGTACCTTCGGCACTCCTTCGTCGAGTCGCCCGACATGAAGAACGTCTACGACCGCGTTGCGCTGCTCGACGACAAGGGCGAAGCCATCATCACGCTTCCGGACTGGTTCGAAGCGCTCAACCGCGCCTCCCGGTTCCAGCTCACGCAGATCGGCGCGTTCATGCCGCTGTACATGGCGGACGAGATTCCCGGGAACCGCTTCAGGATCGCCGGTGGGATTCCGGACGAGAAGGTGTCGTGACAGGTCACCGGCAGTCGTCTCTTCAGCGATTCGCGGTGCGGATCCGCGCCACGAACGTGTCGATGTGCTGCTTCACGTTTCTGATGACCGTGTCCGCGTGCGCGCCGGGCGCCCCGCCGGAGATGCCGCCCTCGTGCAGCAACGACACCTGCACGAGCACGGGAGTCGATTGATATGCCAGGGTAGCGGTCGTGTGCGTGTAGAGGAACGTGTCGTATCTGGAGACGCACAGCGCGGCCGACGCGTTCGTCGTCATGATCTGGACGTAGACGTAGGTGTCTTCGTCCGAGTCACGGACGACCTTGAACCCGGCGTCGGACAGGCTCTTCGACACGGCCGCTTCAATCGGCGCACGGGTCAGGCCGCATGCGGCCGCATGCGGGCTCAGGTCCTCCACCACGACTCCGAGTGTCGTCAGGCCCCTGAACTCCGCGCCGGGGCCTGGGGGGGCCGCAGGCGACGGCGGACCGGCGGACAACGTCGGGATCGCCGCCCTGACCGGGCCAGAGGCGCGCGCCGCCGCTGAAGTGGCAGCGGGCGTCGCTTGTGGAACACCCGGCGGCACGGCGCGATCCGGCAACACCGGCTCGTTCGCCCTCGTGGGCTCGTAGACAAGCGTCACGATGTCGTGGCCCCCGCGCTCGATGAACCTCACCTGCACCGTCAGTTGCGGCGGATCGAGCGTGCGTGCGTAGCTGTAGCGCAGCTCACGGTTCCGCTCCACCTGGTACCGAACCTCCAGGCGACTGCCATCCCACCGGGTCGTCGTCACGACCGGCACCTGATCGAGCGCCGCCGCTTCTTCCTTGCCATCGGGATGAAACGTTCGCGAGCGACCCCGCTCATCGGTAATGGTGACGGCGGTCTCCGTCTGGGCAATCGTCAGGTGCGAAGGCGGGCTTGTCACCTCGTCGGTCAACTGCTCTCGTCTCTTTGCGTCGTCTGCACTCTCGTGAAAGGAAACCATGGCCGGCGATCCGGTGCCTCCCCCGCCTCCACGGCCACCACTGTCCGAGCTCCTGCCAGCGTTCGACAGCAGGTCCATCCCAAATCCGACCTCTCGGGGAATCTGGCTGAGGGTCCGATTGAGCGTCCATGTGCCCTCGAGGCCGGATTGACCGGGCGCCGCCGACGTTCCGCGAGGAGCCCACCCCAATGCCACCGCCGCGACGACCATCGCCGCCACGCTCGTCCGAGTCATGCATGCTCCTTCACTGGCCTAGTGTCGCACGGTTCGGCCTGCGGACGTGGACGCTGAGCGCATGTGGCTCCATTTGTTCCCATCTGTCCCCATCGATTCGGGGCAAAAGAGCCGGTTTGTCCGAGGAGGGAGAGAGAGCTTTTGGTGCGGGAGTCAAGAGCCGTTCGACTCGCTACGCTCGCTCAGGACAGGCCTAGAGTCGAGAGCCGTGATGATGGAGCGGGGTACGGGAATCGAACCCGTTTAGAGGGCTTGGGAAGCCCTTGCCCAACCAGTAGGCCAACCCCGCTCGTGAACGCGGAAACCTATTCTATAACAGCGCCGGAGAATCCGGAACGGGGATCGCGGGGCTGAAGCCCCGCGCTACACCGCTCAAGCCCCTGGTTCTTGGTTCCTGGCCCCTGGGGTCCTGGCCCCTGGGGTCCTGGCCCGTGGGTCCTGGCCCCTGGTTCTTGGTGCCTGGTGCCTGGCCCCTGGTTCTTGGTGCCTGGCCTCTGGTCCCTGGGTCCTGGCCCCTGGTTCCTGGTTCCTGGTTCCTGGCCCCTGGTCCTGGCCCCTGGTCCTGGGTCCTGGTCCCTGGTCCTGAGGCCTGGTTCCTGACCCTCGTCCCTCGTCCCTATCCCCTGATGTACGCCAGCACTTCGTCGCGTCTCTCCGCCATCAATTCCGGCGTCTTGCCCTCGAGATTCAGGCGCAACAGCGGCTCGGTATTCGACGGGCGCACGTTGAAGTGCCAGTCCGGGTACTCCACCGACACGCCATCGAGCTGGTACACCTTGGCGTCGTGGTACTTCTGCGTCAGGCCCGCGATCTTTTCGTCGCAGACGCTCATGCTGCCGACCTTGGTGTTGATCTCGCCGGAAATGAAGTACTGCTCGCGCAGCGGCGCCAGCAATTGCGCCAGCGTCTGTCCCTTGCGCGACATCAACTCGAGGATCAACAGCGCCGGGATGAAGCCGTTGTCAGCGTAGAAGTTGTCGCGGAAGTAGTAGTGCCCGGTCACCTCGCCGCCGAAGATCGCGTTGTCCTCACGCATCCGCCGCTTGATGAACGCGTGGCCGACGCGGTTCATCAGCGCCGTGCCGCCGCAGCGCGCCACGATGTCCTTCACCGCGTAGCTGGCCCGCAGGTCGTAGATGACCGTGGAGCCCGGGTGCTTGATGAGGAACGCCTCGGCCAGCAGCGCCGTGATGAAGTCGCCCGGCACGAACTCGCCCTGCCCGTCGATGAAGAAGCAGCGGTCCGCGTCGCCGTCCCACGCGATGCCGATGTCGGCCTTCTGCCTGATGACCTCTTCGACGATGTCGCGGCGATTCTCTTCGATGAGCGGGTTGGCTTCGTGGGTGGGGAAGTTGCCGTCAATCGTGAAGCACAGCTTCGTCGTCCTGCACGGCAGGCGGTCGAAGAGTTTTGGCGCGACCAGTCCGCCAATGCCGGAGCCGGCGTCGAGCACCACGTTGAAGGGCTTGATGACTGACGGGTCGATGAACTTCAGCACGTGTTCGACGTACGGGCCCAGCATCTCCGCCGTCGTGACCGTGCCGCGCGTGGCGGCCGGCGCGGGGAGCGTCCGTCTGGTCACCATCTCCCGGATCTCGGAGATGCCAGCATCGCCGCTCAGCGGGAAGGCACCCTGCCGAACGAGTTTCATCCCGTTGTACTGTTTCGGGTTGTGCGAGGCGGTGACCTGCGCGCCGCCCTCGAACCCGCCTGAGGCCACGGCGTAGTAGAGCATGTCCGTCCCGGCGAGGCCGTAGTCCACGACATCCGCGCCCTGGCTGGTCGCGCCGTCGATGAACGCGGCCGAGAGCGACGGCGACGAGATCCGCATGTCGCGGCTCACCGCGATGCGCTTGGCGGCGAGATAGGTGACAAAGCCGCGGCCGATGTCGCGCGCGATATCCTCGTCGATCTGATCCGGGTAGGTGGCGCGGATGTCGTACGCCTTGAAGATGTCGGGATTCACAGGTTTCCGAGACATGGAGGGCTCCAGCGTCGCCACCCGCGGGCGCGCCTACAGTTTGCTGTAATCGGTCACCACCGACTTGTCGCCGAGGATGATGCCGCCGTCGAGGATCGAGTTGCGCCCGATGTGGCAGTGCCGGCCGATGATCGACTGCCGGACCAGCGCGTCGCGGCCGACCCGCGTGTTCGCCCACAGGATCGACCCGTCGATCCGGGCCTCTTCCTCGATGTGGCACTGGCGTCCGAGGGCCGAGTAGGGCGCGATGTGGGCGCCGGCCTTCACGATGGTGCCCTCGTCGATGAAGCACGGTCCCTCGACGGTCGCGCCGTCCTCGATCCGGGCCTCCGCCGACACCATCGCGAAGTTCTGCGGCGACCCCTCGAAGGGCGGCGCCGAGAACCGGTGGTCCATGATGTCGCGGTGCACCTGCACGTACTTCTCGGGCGTGCCGATGTCGATCCAGTACCCCTGGTAGACAAAGGCAACGAACGTCTCGCCGCGCTCCACCAGCGACGGGAAGTAGCTGCGTTCGATCGACCACGTCGTGTCCTTGGGAATCCGGTCGAACGTGTCCGGTTCGAGGATGTAGATCCCGGCGTTGATCGTGTCGCAGGTGATCTGATCGGCCTTCGGCTTCTCGAGGAACCGGCGGACGTTGCCGTCGGGGTCGGTCTCGACGAGCCCGTACGCTGTCGGGTTCTCGACTGGCGTCAGCACGATCGTCGCCTTCGCCTTCCGCTCGCGGTGCAGGCGCAGGACGGAGGCGAGATCCACCTGCGTCATCACGTCGCCGTTGAAGACGACCACCGTCTCGTCGAGCGTGCCGCCGGCGTACTTGACGGCGCCGCCGGTGCCGAGCGGGGCAGGTTCAACGACGTAGGAGATCTTCACCCCGAGGCCGTCGCCGTGGCCGAAGATCTCTTCGATTCGCCTCGGCTGATAGTTCAGGCTCAGGATGACCTCGTCGATCTCGGGCAGCTTCTTGACGAGGTCGATCTGGTAGTGGAGGAATGGCCGACCGAAGATCGGAACAATCGGTTTCGGCGTGTGAATGGTCAACGGGCGCAGGCGCGTGCCCTTGCCGCCGGCGAGCAGAATGGCTTTCATGACAGCCGCTAATCATATCCCAACTTCCGGCCCGCGCCTCGGCCGTTTTGAGTCGGGCGGGTGGCGCGTTACAATGGCACCAACCTTCGCGACGGTCGTGTTCCTGATGAACCTTCCGAACACTCTGACGCTGTCACGTATCTTCCTGGTGCCGCTCCTCGTTGTGGTCCTGCTGACCAAGTTCGAGGGCCGCCAGATCCTTGGCGTGGACAAGGACCTGGTGGCAGCCGCCATCTTCGGTTTTGCGTCCATCACGGACTGGCTCGACGGGTACCTGGCCCGGCGCCGAAAACAGGTGACGCCGCTCGGCCAGATGATGGACCCGCTGGCCGACAAACTGCTGACGTCGGCGGCCTTCATCTCGCTCGTGCAGATGGAAGTCGCGCCCGCGTGGATGGTCGCGGTGATTATCGGCCGGGAGCTGGCCATCACGGTGCTGCGGAGCATCGCCTATTCGCGCGGCGTGAGCATCCCGGCGTCCCCGATGGGGAAGGTGAAGATGATCGCCGAGGTGGTGGCGATCCTGGCGATGCTCCTGGGACAGCACCGCCTGGGGTGGCTGTACCGCATCGGACCGCTCGCGCTGTGGGTGGCCGTCATCACCGCCGTCGTCTCGGCGTTCGACTACTACCGCAAGTTCGCCCGCGGGCAGGGGACCGACGTCCGCCTCAAGACGTAGGGGCTTTCCTGGGCGCGGCCTTGGGTGCGGTCTT
>JANYLG010000024.1 GCA_025363775.1 Acidobacteriota bacterium
GCAGCATCGCGAGATCCGGGATGAGGCCGACGTACCAGAACAGTACCGACACGGTGAAGTAGGTCGATACCGCGAACACGTCCCAGAGCAGCGGCGAGCGGTAGTTCTGCCAGAGGCCGTTCCAGTTCGGAATCGGGAAAAGATACCACGCCTTCCACACGCGACCGACGTGGAAGCCGGGATAGAGACCGGCGCACATCACCGCGAAAAGCGTCATCGCTTCGGACGCGCGGTTGATCGAGGTGCGCCACTTTTGCCGCGTGAGGAAAAGGATCGCCGAGATGAGCGTGCCGGCATGGCCGATGCCGATCCAGAAGACGAAATTCGTGATGTCCCACGCCCAGCCGAACGGCTGGTTTTCACCCCACACGCCGACGCCGTTTGAGACCTGATAGCCGAGCAGCGTCGGCACGAGCATCGCGATGGGCGAGAAGATGAAGAACGCGATCCCGAAGCCGACGACCCAGCCGAGCGGCGTACCCCTGGTCAGGACGATCGCGCCGATCTTGTCGCCGATCGTCGCGAACGTGTGGCCCGGCGCGATCACCGGCGGGTCGGCCAGCGCGGCTGACGGCGGACGACCGGTCGGGGTCTCGGGTGACGCAGGGGACATGGGCCGTTACCTTTCCGCCTCGTGAGCCTTGCCGGCGTCCGGCATCTCCGGGTTCGGGTTCCTGACCGCCGCCAGGTACGTCGTGCGCGGTCGCGTGTTGAGATCCTCGAGGAGGCCGTAGTTCAGCGGCTCGGCCTTCAGCTTCGCCACGCGGCTGTTCGGATCGTTGATGTTGCCGAACACGATCGCTCGAGGCGGGCACGCCGCCTCGCAGGCGGTCACGATCTCGCCGTCACGCACCGGGCGGTTCTCTTTCTCGGCCTCGATCTTCGCCGCGTTGATGCGCTGCACGCAGTACGTGCACTTCTCCATGACGCCGCGGCTTCGCACCGACACGTCAGGATTGCGCAGCATCTTCAGCGTGGGCGTCTCCCAGTCCTGGTAGAGCAGGAAATTGAACCGCCGCACCTTGTAGGGGCAGTTGTTCGAACAGTAGCGCGTGCCCACGCACCGGTTGTAGGTCATGTCGTTCAGCCCCTCGGAGCTGTGCGACGTGGCGGCCACCGGGCAGACGACCTCGCACGGGGCGTTCTCGCAGTGCATGCACGGCACCGGCTGGTTGTACGCCGTCGGCCGCTCGGAATCGCCCGTGTAGTAGCGATCGACGCGCAGCCAGTGCATTTTGTGGCCGCGGCTCACTTCGGTCTTGCCGACCACGGGGATGTTGTTCTCCGCCTGGCACGCCACGACGCAGGCATTGCACCCGGTGCATGTGTTCAGGTCGATGGCCATGCCCCAGGCGTAACCCTTGTACTCGTGTTCCGGATACAAGGTCATCGACTTGGCCGGTGCCGCGGCCTGGTGGTGCGCAAAATCTGGCGTCTGCCTGAACTTCTCGAGCGGCGCCGACCTCACGATCGCGCGCCCCTCCATCGTCTGCTGGTTCTGCGTGGCGGCCAACTGGAGGCGATCGCCTGTCTGGCGAACCTCGAGGCCGTGATCGAACCACGGTGCAAAGCTGGTGCGCAGCGCGTAGGCGTTGAACCCGGCGTCGGTGCCGACGCGCCCGGCGCGCGTGCGACCGTAGCCGAGGTGTACCGTGACGGAACCTGGCGCCTGGCCCGGCAGGATCCAGACCGGCGCCTTCACCTGCCGCCCGCGGTAGGCCAGCTCGACGACATCCTCGTTGCGGACGCCGAGGCGCTGGGCGGTGGAGGGGCTCATCAGCGCCGCGTTGTCCCACGTCAGCTTGGTATGCGGCTTCGGCAGCTCCTGCAGCCAGCCGTTGTTGGCAAAGCGGCCATCGAACACCGTCGGATCGGCGCGGAAGACGATTTCGAGCCCCTTACCGCCTCGCACAATCGCGCCAGCGTCCGCCGGGCGCGCTGTCACCATTTTCACCGCCGCGGCCGTGTTGGCCACCATCCCATCGTGCAGCGACTTGCGCCAGAACGTGTCGAACTCGGCACCCTGGAGGCTGCTGCGGTCCTGCCAGTAGGCGCGGAGGATGTCGTAGCTCGACTGGCCCGCCTGCTTCGACAGCATCGCGCCCACGACATCGTGCATCGTCCGGCCGTTGTGCAGCGGGGCGATAAGCGGTTGGATGAGGCTGATGGTGCCGTCAGCCGCGCGCGCGTCGCTCCACGACTCGAGGTCGTGCGCTGCCGGGATGTGCCAGTGGCAGAGCGCGGCGGTTTCGTCGTGGTAGAGACCGAGGTGAATCCGCAGCGGCACCTTGCCCATCAGGCGATCGTCGAATTTCAGGTCCGCGGGTGCGGTGTAGATCGGGTTGCTGTCGAGGATGACGAGGGTATTGACCCGACCGGCCTCCATGTCGGCGGCCAACTGCCGGAGCGACGACATCTGATCGGTCGGACTCGCTTCGACCGGTTCCGTGCAGACGACCGTTTCGCCGATGTTGCCGAGCGCCTGGTTGATCGTATGCACCAGCGCATGAACGGCCGCCGGCTGTTCGTCACCGACGACGACCAGGCTGGTGCCGCGGTGCTGCTGCAGGTCGCGTGCGAGCGGCTCGATCCACGCGGCGTAGTCGCGCGACGGCGATGCCGCCGGTGCGCCCGCGACGCCAAGCGCGGCGGCCAACGCGACCGCAAAACCTCCGACCGCGCTGGCCTGGATCGGCAGCCGGTGATCGGCGATGGACCCGGTGTTTGTCGGCGTGGCTTCAACCGCGTACAGGCGGTTCATCTCGCGGCGGCCACCCGTGACACGCCGCCCCTCGGCGAACTCGCGAGCACAGCGGAGGCTGGGCGCTCCGCAGCCGAGGACGTCGGCGTCGAGCGCCAGAATCACCTGCGCCTTGTCGAGCTGGTAGTGGATGTCCACGTGTTCGCCGAAGGCCAGCCGCGCGCCTTCGCGAGCCTGGTCGCGCCCGACAGGTTCCCACTGGTGCCACTTCATGGCCGGGAACTCGGCCAGCAGTTGCTGCAGTTGGCCGGCGAGCGTCGGCGAGGTGACGCTGCCTGTGAGGAGGCGGATGCCTTCGCCGCCAAGCGCGCGCCTGGCCTCGACGGCAGTCTTGATGGCCGTGAGGAAGGTGCCCCAGGGACTTATCTCGCCGCGATAGGTGAGCGTCTGCGATCGATCAGGGTCGTAAAGGCCGAGGATCGAGGCCTGCGCGAACACATCGGTCGAGCCGCGGTTGACGGGGTGATCGGGATTGCCCTCCACCTTCGTCGGGCGTCCCTCGTGGCTCTCGATGACCAGAGGCGTCGCGTAGCCGGCGAGCAGCATCGCGGTGGCGAAGTAGAGCGGCTTGCCAAGGACGATCTCTTCCGGCTGCCGCACGTAGGGCACGAACTTCTCGTCGGGCTGGCGGGTGCATGCCGTGACGCCGGCGAGCGCCAGCGAGGCGCCCATCAGTTTGACAAAGGTCCGCCGGCTGACCGGGTCGAGGAACTCGGAGGCCCCTTGCGGAAATTTGCGATAGAGCAGTTCCTGGAACTCGGGGGTATCGGCCAGTTCGTCGAGACTTCGCCAGTATTCCGGCCCGCTCTTCGCCTGCAGGCGCGACCGCACGGCCGACAACTCATCCGTTTTCGCGTCGTCTTTCATCCATGGTCCCGTTTCCTGATCCCCGATTGGGTCCCGCGGGCGACCGGCCGGTCGCCCCTACGGCGGTTTCCGCTCCCTCCCTGGTCCCCAATCCCGGTCCCTCCGTCCCCGTCCCTCGCCCCATCCGTGGTTCCGTTTCCTGACCTCGTGTTCCCCTGACTCCTGTCCCTGGCCTCCGATCCCCGACGTTCTGGTCCCCGGCCCCTGACTCTGGCCTCCGATCCCCGACCTTCTGGTCTCCGATCCCCGACCTCTGGCCTCCGAATCCCCGACCTCTGGCCTCCGATCCCCGACCCCTGGTCCCCGGCCCCCGACCTCTGGCCTCCGATCCCCGACCCCTGGCCTCCGATCCCCGACCTTCTG
>JANYLG010000048.1 GCA_025363775.1 Acidobacteriota bacterium
GAAACGGCGCTCACGGCCGAAGCCTATAAGGTCAACGACAGCTTGAAGCCGGCCTACAAAGAGGCGTGGAACATCAAGGACGCCAACGCGAAGCGCGCGAGAATGATGGCGATTGGCAACGACGGCATTCGCCTGATCACGCCAGCCTGGAACGCCTACGACGAGGCTCAGCGCAAGTATTTTGCGCTCAGCCACTTGTATACGACGGCCGTCGCGGCGCAACTCGGCGATCCGCTATGGCACGAGTGGGCGATGAGTGACGCCCAGACGGGCGCCAACCTTCTGTATGTCCAGCTTCTCGCCAATTCCGCCCTTAGCTATCGGATCGCGGCGGGGGAGGGCGTCGGGGCTGCCATACGCCAGCGGTCTGTCGAAGAGCCGGAGGCGCTCGAAAACGAAGACAGCCCCTGCACCGGGTCGGCCACCATCTCCATCGCCCTGACCAGCGCCGTGTCGCTCAGCGCCACCTGCAAGAGCATCGGCGTTGAGGTCGGCACCGAAGGGTGGCTCGGCGCCTTCGCCAGCGTGGAGTACGAATTCGAGGGCAAGGTCGCCGTGTTTGCCGGGCCGAAAGGCGAACTCGGGATCGAGGGCCTTGGCACGAAAGTGGGCATGAAGGACGGTCTCTACATTACCGTGGACAGCAAGGGCATCCAGGACGTGGGCGCGAGGGTCGCCTTCGAAGGCAGCACCTCGGCTGGGCCGGGGGTGTCCGTCTCCACCACATTCGACAGCATGGACTTCAGCTTCATGCCCGGCGTCCCCGGCAAGTAGAGCGGCCCGAGCAGGGCGGCCCGTGAACACGTCACCACGATTCGCGCGACGGCCCGGCCCGTCGGCGTGCGATACTACCCGCGACATTGATTACTCCGTCCTGCCTGGAGCCGCGTCCATGACTCGAACGAACTGGTTGAAACGTATCGCCATCGCCGCGCCGCTCGCGGCCATCCTGCTCGTGGCATCCACTGTGATCGTGGCCCAGCAGGCCGGCGGAGCAGCCGCCCCGCAGAAGACCGCGCCGGTGGTCCACCGACCGCGGCCCGTGATGATAGCGAGCGTTGATCCCGCGCTGCTGAAGGGCCTGACCTATCGCCTCGTCGGACCGTCGCGTGGCGGCCGGGTGACGGCGGTGACCGGCGTGCCGTCGCAGCCGAAGACGTTCTACATGGGCGTCGCCAGTGGCGGTGTGTTCCGCACAACCGATGGCGGCGGCACGTGGACGCCAATCAGCGACTTCCAGATACCGCTCGGCTCGATTGGGTCGATTGCCGTGGCCGATTCGAACCCCGACATTATCTACGTCGGCACCGGCTCGGACGGCGTGCGCAGCAATGTGTCGACGGGCCGCGGCATTTACAAGACCACCGACGGCGGCAAGACGTGGTCGTTCGCGGGGCTGCGCGACGGCGGCCAGACAGGCGCCATCCGCGTCCATCCGTCCAACCCCGATATCGTCGTCGCGGCGATGACGGGCGACATCTTCAAGGCAAACACCGAACGCGGCGTCTTCAAGAGCGTTGACGGCGGCAAGACGTGGAAGAAGACGCTGTATCTGTCCGACCAGGTTGGGGCGATGGACGTGGAGTTCCAGCCCGGCAACCCGGGCGTCGTCTACGCGTGGATGTCGCGCCTCGAGCGCAAGCCGTGGACGATCATCAGCGGCGGCCGGGAGGGCGGGTTCTACAAGAGCACGAACGGTGGCGACTCGTTCACGAAGATCTCGACAGGCTTGCCGGGCGAACTGATCGGCAAGGGCAATCTCGCGACCACAGCCGCCAATCCGAATCGCATCTACGCGCTGGTCGAAGCCAAGCCGGGCGGCGGCCTCTATCGATCCGACGATGCAGGCCAGACCTGGGCGCTCGTCAATTCCACGCCGGGCCTGGTGCAGCGGCCCTTCTACTACACGACGCTTGGCGCCGATCAGACGAACGCGGACGTCGTGTACGCAGGCGCCGAAGGCTTCTACAAGTCCGTGGACGCCGGCAAGACGTTGACATCGATGCGCACGCCGCACGGCGACAACCACGACATCTGGGTCAATCCCAAAGACAGCAACACGATGGTACAGGCCAATGACGGCGGCGCCAATGTCTCGACCGACGGCGGCCGCACGTGGTCCACGCAGATGAACCAGGTCACCGGCGAGTTCTACGCCGTGACGGCGGACCACGCGTTTCCGTACAAGATCTACGGCGCCCAGCAGGACGACAGCACCGTGATCCTGTCGAGCGTGGCGAACCCCTACAACCTGGCCGACTGGCGCGGCGGCCCGGGCTGCGAGACCGGCCCGATCTTTCCGCATCCGACCGATCCCAACACGATCTACGGATCCTGCAAGGGCCAGTACGAAGTGATGGACGTACGGACCGGCCAGAGCAAGAGCTACTGGATTGGCGGGCAGTCGCTGTACGGCAACGCCGGCAGCGAGCTGATCTTCCGCTTTCAGCGCGTGTCGCCGATGAACACGTCGCCGTTCGATCCGAACGTGCTCTACTACGGGTCGCAGTATCTGCATCGGACGCGCGACAAGGGCGTCACGTGGGAGAAGATCTCACCCGATCTCACCGCGTTCCCGCCGTGCTGCCAGGGGCCGAGCGGCGAGCCCATCACCCGCGACGTGACCGGCGAGGAGTTCTACTCCACGCTCTACGCCATCAGCGAGTCGCCAATCGAGAAGGGCGTGATCTGGACAGGATCGAACGACGGGCCGTTCAGCGTGACGCGCGACAACGGCGCGACGTGGGCGCGGGTGACGCCCAAGGATCTGCCCGATGGCGGGCGTGTGGCGTTTATCGATCCGTCACCGCATCGCCGCGGATCGGCGTACTACGCGGCCTACCGGTACCTGCTCGGCGACTACGCGCCCTACATCTATAAGACCGACGACTACGGCAAGACGTGGCGGCGGCTCACCGACGGCAGCAACGGCATTCCCATCGACACGCCGACGCGCGTGGTCCGCGAAGATCCGAATCGCGAGGGCCTGCTCTACGCCGGCACGGAGTTCGGGATGTACATCTCGTTCGACGATGGGGCACATTGGCAGCCGTTTTTCCAGAACATGCCGCAGATCCCGATCAACGACATCAGGATCCACAAGAAGGATCTGCTGGTGGCGACGCAGGGCCGCGCATTCTGGATCATGGACAACCTGAGCGTCGTCGAGCAACTGGCGCCGTCGGTCGCGAAAGATGCCGTCAGGCTCTACGCGCCCCGCGACGGGTATCGCACGCGGGTGAACCCCTCCACGCTCGGGCCGATGTTCGAGTACTACCTGCCGTCGGTCCCCGCGGGGCCGGTGGTGGTCGAGGTGCTCGACGGCAAGGGTGCCGTGGTCAACAGCTACAACAGTGACACGGCGGCCGCTGTCGGCGGGCGCGGCCCTTCGGCTGGCTCAGGGCAGGGCGGGCGCGGTGGTCGTGGTGGTGGCGGGGCAGGCGCAGCGGGCGCGGAGCAGGCGACGCCCGATCCCGACGCGGCGCCGGCCGGGTTTGGTCGCGGCGGCGGTGGCATACAGACACGTGCGACCAAGGACGCCGGCGTCAATCGCGTGGTGTGGAACGTCCAGAGCCGCGACGGCGTGACGGTGCCGCCTGGGGCCTATCAGGTGCGGCTCACCGTGGACGGCGCCACGCAGACCCAGCCGTTCAAGGTTCTGATCGATCCGAACGTGGCCGCGTCGGGCGTGACCGTGGCGGATCTGGTCGAGCAGTATCAGCACGTGCTCAACGTGCGCGCGTTCACCCAGCAGGTGACACAGTTGGTGGCCCGCGTGCAGGATGCGCGCGCGGCGGCGCAGAGCGGTCCGGCGGATCGGCTGGCCGCCATCGAGAAGATCTACTCGCAATTGGCCACATGGCCGGAGGGCGTTCGCTACTCGCGGCCGGGGCTTCAGGCGCACACGTCGTACCTGGCGGGCCTCGGCACGAGGACCGATCAGAAGGTGGGACGAGACGCCTTCGAGCGCCTCGCGGTGTTGAAGCAGGACTATGCGCGCCTCCAAGCGGAGGCCGACAAGCTGCTGGGCTCGTAGCGGCGGCTCCCCATGGCCGGCGGGCCTCCGTCCCGGACGAAGCAATCGGATCGCCATCACGTCATTCCGAGGGGGCGCCGGGGGTGTCTGATAGCGGGCGTTCCCTTAACTTGCCGCATGCCAGACCGCGTCAATGCGGCCTATCGTCCGACCGTCCGGTTCGTCTTCGACAGGTCGGCAAAGATCGGCCCTTGAGGGCCGTGCGTAGCTCGCTGGGGCGAGACGAGACCGGTGGCGAACGCGTGTGCGGTCGCCTCGACCGTGCGGCCGTGCCCGCCGGGTCCTCGAACCGGCCGGCATCACCCTCCGTCGCTCGGGAGCGGTTCACTGGGCGAACCTCCATGTGGAGGGTCCTGGACGGCGTGGTATATTCTCGCCGTCGCAGCATTGTGCGACAGATCACTGAATGGCGGCGCTCCTTCTCCTCTTGTCGGTCGTGGCGGGTCGATGGATCTGGTACTGCATCGGGCCGACGCCCGGAGCCCCCGAATCCGAATCCGAATCCACATCCACCCGGCGGGTGATCCTCGCGGAGGAGTCGTTCTGCGGGCTCGTGTCGGGCTTCGCGCTCTCGTCCGCGGGCTTCTTCCTCCTGGCGCACTTCGGTCGTCTCTCGATTGGTGCCGTCAGCGCCTCCGCCGCCATCGGCGTGGCGGTATGCCTCTTCGTGTGTCAGAAGCGCCGGCTCGTTCGCGAGGCGCTGGCGGGGCTGCCGCAGGATCTCGCCCTCGGCGTGGTGCTGATCGGTCTGTCCGTTCTGTTCGGGGCGCTGCTGCCGCCCATCGACACAACGGTCGCGGCCAGCGATAGCTCCGTCTACCTCGCAAACGCCCATCAACTGGCCCGCCACGGAACGATCCTGCACCACGATGCCCTCGTCGCGGAGATGACCGTCGAGGAGCGCGAGGTCCTCCTGGGGAACCGCTTCGAGGGCGATCACACGGGCCCGTACGCACGTTTCCCCGGAGGGGTACCCCTCGTCTCCCCCTCCAGGGACGTGGTCAGCTTCTACTTCTATCACCTGTTCCCGGCCTGGCTGGCCGTGGGACTTGAAACCGTCGGGGACGAGTCCTATCTGCGACTCCTCGCCCTGTTCGGCGGCATCGGGCTCTTGTCGCTGTTCTTCATCGGCCGACGTCTGGGCGGCACGGCGCTGGGGCTCTCCCTCTGCGTCGTTCACGCGTCCTTCCATCCGCAGGCATTCTTCAGCCGCTTTCCCTCGTCCGAGTTGCTGGCGCAGGCGCTGTTCCTTTCGGGCCTCTGCGTGTTTCTCCGTGGCCTCGGCTCGCCCGCCGGGGCCAGGGGCCCGTATGTGCGCCTGGCAGGGCTGCTGTGGGGTGCTTTCTGCCTGTGCCGTGTAGACGCCATGCCCTTCCTGTGGCTGGGCCTGACCGTCGTCTCCCTCCTGCCGGCGAGGATGGGCATTCGGACAAAGGACTGGGCCGTCCCCATGCTCACCACACTGCTCTTCGCCTCGATGGCCGTGTACCACCAGCTCGCGAACGGAATCGACTACGTCGGCGCATTCAGCCCGGGCGGGCTCGCGGTGATGGTCAGTGCGGCCGTGGCCGGGCGGCGCTGGCCGAGTCTCGTGGTGCTGGTCGTCCTCTCTGCAGCGGGACTGATCGTCCACCGGTGCGACCCCGCGCGACCGCGCTGCGCCTGGGTGTACGCGATCGCAAGGGTGTTCGGGCTGATGGTCTCGGCGGTCACGCTGGTGGCCTTCCTGAGGCTGCTGGACTGGAGCCTCGTGACGAGACACGTGCAGTGGATCGCGATGTACACGACGCCCCTCGTTCTGCTCGTGCTGTGCGGGGGTGGCCTCGTGGCCGTTCTCGAGTGCTGTCGGGCCTGTCCTGTCCCCGGCGTGGCCGTGGCCCTCGCCTTCTTCGTCGGACCGGCGTTGTGCTACCTCATCGACCCGATGGTGATCGCGCAGCAACCGTGGGCGATGAGGCGGTTCGTTCCCGTCATCTTCCCGTTGTTCTTCCTTCTGTCGCTCTACGGGTGGCAGGCGGGACTGCGCCGTCTGTTCGGCCCTCGCCCCGCAGTCGGCCGAGCGGCCTTCGCGGGATTGGCGGTCGCGATCGCCGGCACGTTCCTCGGCTCGTCGGCCGGCTTGATCGGCCACCCCGTGAGCGTCGGTGCGGCGGCCGAAGTGCGCTCGCTCGCCCGCGCGATTCCGGAGGACGCCCTCGTCCTCATCCCGGACGAGATTGCAGGCCTGCACCTGCAGCTCGCGCTCGAATACATGTGCGGCAGGGACGTCCTCCTTCTCCCGCTCGGGCACGACCCGGGAGCGAGATTCGAGAAGGTCGTGAAAGGGTTCCTCGCTCGTCGGATCGACGGCGGGAAAAGGGTCTTCCTGTTGCTGACGGGGACCCCTGACGTCGCGGACCCGCTCGTGCGCCACTTCCAGCTCGACGAGCGGTTCGAGAGCACGCTGTCGTTCGAGCAGGTCCCCTTCGTGCGCCACGACGTGTTTCCAGGGCCCACAGTCGTCGCGACACTGCGCAGCCGTGTGTGGGAACTGCGCCCGATCCGCGGCACGACCGAGGCACCCCGGTCCGCGTCGGTCGCTGAGCGGGAAGGCCCCCCGCCCTATCGAGTCCCGATCCCCAACATCTCCGCCGCGGCGGCGGCGTTCTGACGCCAATGCTGCGGGTTCAGTGTGAAGACCCTTCCGAAGATCCGGCCCGGTCGGAGGTAGAAGGCCCGCAGGAGCGTCCGGCGTCTACGGCGCGCCTCCTCGGCGTTCACCAGGCGCTGACCCTGGAGAGTTCGGTGCAACTCCGTGCCCGGGTACGGCACGAGCACCTGAACGTTCAAGTGATCTGGGCGGATCTCGCGGATGAAGCGTCGGGTCGCTTCGATCGAGCCCCACGTCTCCCCGGGTGAACCGACCATCAGGTTGGCCACGGTTTCGATTCCCGCCGCGCGCGTGGACCGGAACGCCTCGCGGACCTTCTCGAGGGTGATCCCTTTTTTCAGGGCGTCGAGGACGGCCGGGTCCGCGGACTCGACGCCGAACTGGATCACCCGACACCCCGCCGCCGCCATCTTGCGCAGGAGCGGGCCGTCGACGCAGTTGACGCGGGCGCTGCAGGTCCAGGTCACGCGGGGCCCGCCCCGGGTCATGATGTCGCAGAAGCCTTCCACCCGACGCCGATCCAGTGTGAACTCGCTGTCCTTGAAGAGCACCTCGCGGATGCCGAACTCGTCCACCAGGTGACGGATCTCGGTGACGACCCTCTCCGGCGAGTGGGCTCGGTACGTCCTTCCGTGGACGACGAACGCGTCGCAGAAGGTGCAGGGGTAGGGGCAGCCGCGACTTGTCACCATCGAGGTCACCGGGCCCGTGGCCGAGAACGGCGTGGAGTAGAGGCCCATGGGCAGGAGGTCGTAGGCGGGCAGCGGAAGGTCGTCCAGGTTCGGAATGGGAGGCCGCTTCCCGTTGACTCGCGGTCCGCTCCCGTCCCTGAACGCGATCCCGGCGATGGAGTGGAGGGGCTCGGATCGCGCGACCGCCGCGAGCAGTTCGACCGCGGTCTGCTCGCCCTCCCCGTGCACGGCGAGGTCGATCCCTCCTTCCCGCAAGACCTCCCCGGGAAACAAGGTCGCGTGCACGCCGCCGAGGACGACCGTGGTGCCCGGGTCGGCCTCCTTGGTTCTCACGGCCAGGTCCAGCGCGTGCTTCAGCACGGCGGTGGAGGCCGAGATGCCGACGGCCCGTGGCCGCCAGGCCGAAAGGACCTCGCCGAGCCGGGCTTCCCAGCGCGGCTCCACGGCGGCGTCGATGACGCGGACCTCGTGGCCGGCCGCCCTCAAGGCTCCCCCGACGCAGGCGAGGCCCAGAGGGGGGAGACGAATCAGCCGGTCGATGGTGTCGTTCCTCGCCGGGTGGAGCAGGAGGACCCTCATCGCGACGTCCTAGCGAGGCGTGCCTCAGACCGCCGAACCTGGCGTGGCGGCCCCAAGGCACGCCCCGCTAGGACCAGAAACGCTGTTGGCTGGCCCCGCGAAGCGCGGGGCGCAGACGTCTTGAACGGCCGGACGGAAGTCGAGAGAACGTGACTCATTCGCAACGACTTTGGCCGTTCAAGACGTCTAGGCAACGTCGGCCTCGGGTCCGAGGCGATCGGCCACGCAGGACGCGACGACGTCCTTTCCGTGGCGGAGCATGTCGTGGATCCAGCCGTACTCGAAGCGCCCGCTTCGGCCGGCCAGCGTGAGGTTCTCGAAGCCGCCGAGATAACGGAGGATCGCGCCCATGGAGCTCTCGAGATCCAACGAGAGCACGGGGTACGCGCGCCGGAGCCTGACCACCTGCGACCCCAGGAGCTCCCCCTCGCGGATCCACCCGATCTGTTCGAGCGGTCTCCTCACGAGTCCCGCCAGATCCGCATCGTCCGCGCTCCAGAGAGGTTCCCCGGAGTCGCAGGGGATCTCGGCCACGAGCGAGGTGTGCCCCGGAGGGCTCATGGCCGCGCTCCGGTTCCTGGGTTCGGTGACACGGGTGAAGGCGAAGCTCGGATCGGGGAAATAGACGGTGGCAGCGCTCGTCACCGACTCCCTCCGGAGGAACAGCGCAACGAGGATCAGGTCCCGGTGCGTCAGCTTTCGGGCGAGCTCGAGAATGCCCTTGGCAGGCGGAGGATCCATCATCGCCAGGAGCCTCTCGACCGGCAGGGTGCTGGCTACTTCATCAACGGCGACCTGGCCCTGGCCTTCCACCACAACCGCGCGGATCCGCGTGTTGTCGTGGCACAGCCGCGTGACCTCGATGCCGGTACGGATCGCGTCCCGTCCGAAGCCCTGCGCCAGAGCGTCGGTCAGCATGCCAATTCCCCGGGTGGGGTAATAGAACTTCCCGTCGGCGTTCCGCCGGTCCCGCCGCCGTCCGAGGATGGTGTGGAGCAGGAACTGACGCAGGTCGAGGCCATTGAGCCGGCCTCCGGAAACCCGCGCCGAGAGGCTCTCGCAGGGAAGGCCCCAGAGCTTGCGCGAGTAGTTCAGGAGGAACCGCTCGGCGAGTGTCCGGCCGTATCTCCGCACGGCGAGGCCGGCGAAGCTCTCCGGCTCCGGGCGTCGGCCCGCCAGTCGGCCCGCCGCCATGTCCAGCGCGTCCCGAGCGAGCGCCCTCGGCCCCAGATGCCAGAGAACGTCCGTCAAGCGGAAGGGGAAGTTCATCAGGCGGCCGTCGTCGAAGATCATGCTGGGCCGGTCGACCACGCGGAGGTCCTCGCCCAGCAGGCGTTGCACGTCCCGGGTGATGCCGGGGTCCTTGTCGTGGAAGCGGTGCGCCCCCGAGTCGAACAGAAAGCCGTCGTGCTCGAAGGTGACACAGAGGCCGCCGGGACGCTCCTGCGCCTCGTAGATCGTGGCCGGCACGCCGCATTGTCGTGCGTAGTACCCAAGAGCAAGGCCCGCCATGCCCCCGCCGAGTATTGTCAAACCTCGGCGCGGCTCTCCCCGTCTCGCCATTGGCATCTGGGGCCGAGGGCGCTCGCTCGAGACGCGCTGGACATGGCAGCAGGCCGGCTGGCGGGCCGACGCCCGGAGCCGGAGAGCTTCGCGGGCCTCGCCGTGCGGAGATACGGCCGGACACTCGCCGAGCGGTTCCTCCTGAACTACTCGCGCAAGCTCTGGGGCCTTCCCTGCGAGAGCCTCTCGGCGCGGGTTTCCGGAGGCCGGCT
>JANYLG010000051.1 GCA_025363775.1 Acidobacteriota bacterium
GTGACTGGCTACATGATCGGGAAGCCTCTCTCCCTCCCCGTGAGCGGGGAGGCGTCCTTCAGCTACTTCTTCGGGTGGGTGCAGTTCCCACACGTAGACCCGGCGCAGCGTCAGACTCTCCATGGCCGCCTCCTTCTGCTAGAACACCCGCACCTGGTGGACGTAGCGTCCGTGTTCGTCGTGCAGGTGCACCGCGCAGGCGATGCACGGGTCGAACGAGTGAATCGTCCGCAGGATCTCGAGCGGCTGCTCGGGATCGGCGACCGGCGTGCCAATCAGCGCTTCTTCGTAGGCCGAACGCTGGCCCTTGCCGTCGCGCGGCGATGCGTTCCACGTGCTCGGCACCACGAGCTGGTAGTTGTCGATCTTTCGGTCCTTGATGACGATCCAGTGCGCCAGCGCGCCGCGCGGGGCTTCGGTCATGCCCACGCCCCTGGCTTCGGCGGGCCACAGGGCCGGATCGAACTTCGACGTGTCGGCCGTGCGCGTGTCGCCGTTCTTGATGTTGGCGAGCAACTGGCTGAAGAACTCCTTCGACCAGCCAGCGATGAGCTTGGTCTCGAGCCCGCGCGCCGCCGTGCGTCCGAGCGTGGAGAAGAGCGCGGCCACCGGCACATCCAGCGCCTTCAGGGCGGAGGTGACGACGTCCTTCACCTCGGCGTTGCCCGCGGCAAAGGCCACCAGCAGCCGGGCGAGCGGCCCGACTTCCATGGCGTGCCCCTTCCATCGCGGCGTCTTCAGCCAGCTGTACTTCTGGTCGACGTTGAGAAACTCGTAGGGCGGCTTCGGTCCCGTGTAGTTCAGCGTGGTCTCGCCCTGCCACGGGTGCTTCGCTGCTGCGTCGCCATCAGAATACGCGTACCACGAGTGCGCAATCGACTCCTGCACCTGCTCGGGATCCTTCACGTCGATCGGCAGCACCTCGTTGAGATTCCGGTTGAGGATGACGCCGCGCGGGAACTTGAACTTCGACGGGTCCCCGTAGCCGTGCATCGGCAGGTCGCCGAAGGACATGTAGTTGGAGAGGCCGCCGCCCACGGCGCCCCAGTCCTTGTAGAACGACGCCACGGCCATCAGGTCCGGCAGGTACACCTGTTCGATGAACTCCCGGCCCTGGTCGAACAGCGACCCGACGTGAGCGAGCCGCTCGGCATTGATGGCGTTGCTCTCGTCGAGGTTCAGCGAGCACGGCGCGCCGCCCACCAGGTAGTTCGGGTGCGGGTTCTTGCCACCGAAGATCGTATGGACCTTCACCATCTCCTTCTGCCACTCGAGCGCGTCGAGGTAGTGCGAGACGGCCATCAGGTTGGCCTCTGGCGGCAGCTTGTAAGCCTTGTGGCCCCAGTACCCATTCGCGAAGATGCCGAGCTGCCCGCTTTCGACAAACGCCTTGAGCCGTTTCTGCAGGTCGGAGAAGTGGCCCGGCGAGCTGCGCGCCCAGTTCGAGATGCTCTGCGCCAGCTCAGAGGTCTTCTTCGGATCGGCCCCGAGCGCGCTGACCACGTCGACCCAGTCCAGGGCGTGCAGGTGGTAGAAGTGCACGACGTGGTCCTGCATGTACTGCGCGCAGAACATCAGGTTGCGGATGAGTTCGGCGTTGGGCGGCACGGTGATGCCGAGCGCATCTTCCACGGTGCGGACCGAGGCGAGCGCATGCACCGTCGTGCAGACGCCGCACACCCGTTCGCAGAACGCCCACGCATCGCGCGGGTCCCGGCCCTTCAAGATGATCTCAATCCCCCGCACCATCGTCCCGGAACTGTAGGCCTCGACGACCTTGCCGTCCTTCACTTCGACTTCGACGCGCAGGTGCCCTTCGATCCGGGTGATGGGGTCGATGACAACGCGATCGGCCATGACAGTCTCCTTTGCCCTTCGCTACGCGTCCTTGCCCTGTTCCGGGATCTTTTCGCTCGTGCGGATCTCTTCGGCAATGACCGACCGCTTGCGGATGTTGGTGACCACGGCGTGCGCGGCGATGCCCGCTACCGTGACCGCCCCGACCGCCATGCCCACCGTGTCGGCTGTCGTCTCGATCCCAAAGCCAGGGAAGCTGGCCAGGTGCTGGTAGAACGGACCGTTATCCCAGAAGTGCGCCTCGCTGCAGCCGATACAGCCGTGCCCAGATTGGATGGGGTAGCTGACCCCGTTGTTCCAGCGGATGACACCGCAGGCGTTGTAGGTCACCGGGCCGCGGCAGCCGACCTTGTAGAGACAGTAGCCGCGCCTGGCGTTCTCGTCGTCGAACGACTCGACGAAGAGCCCGGCATCGTAGTTCGGCCGGCGGTAGCACGTATCGTGCACGCGGCGCGAGTAGAACGCCTTCGGGCGGCCGATGCCGTCCAACTGCGGGATGCGGTCGAAGGCGAGGTAGTGGACGATGACCCCGGCCATCACTTCCGCGATCGGCGGGCAGCCTGGCACCTTGATGATCGGCACGCCTGAGATGACATCCTCGATCGGTGTGGCCTTGGTGGGGTTCGGTTTCGACGCCTGGATGCAGCCGTTCGACGCGCAGCTGCCCCACGTTACGACGGCCTTGGCGCCAGCGGCCGCCTCCCTCACGATGTCGAGGGCCGTGCGCCCCCCGATGCAGCAGTAGACGCCGCCGGCGGCGGTCGGCACCGAGCCTTCCACCAGCATCAGATACTGGCCCTTGTACTTCTCCATCGTGCTGTGGAGGGCCGCCTCGGCCTGCTTGCCTGCCGCGGCCTGCAGGGTTTCCGTGTAGTCGAGCGAGATGGTGTCGAGGATGATGTTCGAGACGATGGGGTGTGACGAACGGATGAACGACTCGCTGCAGCAGGTGCACTCCTGGAAGTGCATCCAGATGACCGGCAGGCGCGGCTTGGTGTCGAGCGCCTCGACCACCGCTGGCACGCCGGAGGCTTCGATGCCAGCGGCGGCGGCGATCCAACTGCAGAACTGGAGGAAATCCCGGCGGGAGTAGCCCTGCATCTGGGCCTGTTCCCAGATGGTCAACGGTGGCCTGCTCATGTTGCCTCCTTCGACGACCTGACGGCACGCAGGAACGCGGTGATCATGCTCGAGGGTCCGTGACAACGGTGACTGGCTTGGGCGACAGGAATTCCACGGTGATGACACCGCCAATGTCGAACTGCGCGCCCAGGTGCACGTCAGGCACGCTGCTGGCGGGGAGATCGACCATCACGCCGGCCCTGAGGATGATGCGCGCGCGTTGCTGCCCGCGGTCCTCGAGCACCTCGACCACGGTGCCTTCCGCGAGAAACGGGTGCAACTGGAGTGGCACGAGTTCCATGTCGGAGCCTTCCCGGTGGCGATGGAGTCTCGGCGTCCGGACTGCAGGATGCGTGCCGCGCGCGTCGGCCCGAGTCACTGAGAGAATCGCGGCGGGACATGCGTGAGGACTGCGGAAATCCGTGGAAATGTCAGCGGAATTCCGCGGGGTCGCGCGGGGCCGCGCTACTCGCCGTCGTCATCGAGTCCGTGTTTCTTGAGCTTGTCGCGCAGGGTGGAGAGGCTGAGGCCCAGTGCCTTGGCGGCGCGCGAGCGGTTGCCGTCCGCGTCAACCAGGGCCTGGTGGAGCAGATTGGTCTCGAGACAGGCGACGACCTCCGAGTACGAGAGGTGGTCGTCGACCAAGCAGCGCGCACATGCCTTGACCGTGGCCTCGATCGCGCGGCCATCGCGAACTTCCGGAGGCAGATCGCCGAGCTGGATCTCGCCGGTGCTGAAGAGCGCCAGGCGCTCGGTGATATTGCGCAGTTCGCGCACGTTGCCCGGCCAGTCGTACGTCATCATCGCGCGCTCGGCGGCCGGCGAAAACTGCAGCGGCTTGGTGGGTGCGAACCGCCCGAGGAAGTGCGAGGCCAGCAGGAGGACGTCCTCGCGCCGATCGCGAAGCGGAGGGATCTCCACCGGGCACACGTTGATGCGGTAGAACAGATCCGACCGGAACGCGTTGCGCTGGACCAGTTCCTTGAGATCGACTTTCGACGCCGTAATGAGGCGGACATCGACCGGGATCATGCTACTGCCGCCCACCCGCATCACCTGGTGCGACTCGAGCACCCGGAGCAGTTTCACCTGTGCAGGCGGCGGAACATCATCGATGTCGTCGAGAAAGAGTGTGCCCGTGTGGGCCAACTCGAAGAGCCCAGGCTTGTCGCTGACCGCGTTGGTGAACGCGCCCCGCTCGTGCCCGAACAGCTCGCTTTCGAGCAGGTCGTGCGGCATCGCCGACAGCGCGACCTTGACGAGCGGTCGGTGCGCGCGCGGGCTCATCCGGTGGATGTAGTCGGCAAACAACTCCTTGCCGACGCCCGTTTCGCCCACGAGCAACACGGAGGTGTCGGAGTCGGCAATCGTGTCGACGCGCGCGATCACGGCGCGCACGGCGTCACTCCGCGTCACGATGGAGAGGGACGAAAATGGCAGCATGGGGACGCCCGCGACGCCAACGGCTTCTGTGGCCGAACGAGTTCCCCCGCCACGGGACGCTCCCGACCGGCCACCAGTACTGAGTTCGGTGCCACCCATTCTACCCGGATTCCCGCTCGAGGTGGGACCTCGAGAGGCAGATCGCCTGGTCCGCCACGGGACATTTCTAACGAGGCTCGACCTGCTGCCATCTGCGCCGGCCGGCACTTCCGAGCTGTACTGCGCGGGTAAGCGTTGTCGAGCAGAAGGGGGACCTCGCGAAGGGGTGCGAGGTGGCGGCTCTCGAGTTCGAGGAAACCTACTTCACCCCCTACATCGCGCACGCGCTGGCTGCCCCGATTCGCCGAAAGGAAGCTGTAGTCGTCGGTAGGATGACGCGAAGGCGCATCGGGGCGCTCCCTCCGGGAAGCGCCCCGAGCTTGCCTCCGTTGCTGTGGCCGGGCAGCGCGACCGGCCGTGCTACTTCCACTTCTTGCCGATGCTGTCGAGGTCCGCCTTCTGGAGATCCGCCGGCGTCATCGTTGGCATGAACTCCACGGTGGCGTCGAAGTTGAGATACCAGGGTTCCGCCAGCCGCGCCATCTCCGAGACATCGTTCATGTTCACGATGAGGAAGCCCCCCCGCTTGCCGTCCTTGGAGCAGAAGTACGCAGCCTCGGGCTTCATCTCCTCGAGGATCTTCCCCATCTTGGCGGCAACGGTTCCGTCGAGGACGGCCTGATTGAACTTCTCCGGCGGGAACGACACGTGGACCACAAAGCGCATGGGACACACTCCTTTCAATGTTTCATCCACTGTAACCCCCCGGTCGCGTGTTCCAACAAAGGGAATTGTCGCACCGATCTTGACGTGGCCGTCGACGGGTACATCCCCGCGCGTGTGGGGGAACCGCAAACGGAGGCGGATCGCGAGGCCGTGATTGTGGTACATCCCGGCGCGTGCGGGGGAACCTGTGGAATCCGACACGCCATTGTGCCCTGGTGAGGTATATCCTTGCGCGTGCGCCGGCACCCCTGCACGATATCGTGCTGGTGCCGGGCAACGCCGGGGTCATCTGCCGGTGGGGCAGGCTCTCGAGCCCTGCCCGCCGCCGTTACGGCAGTTTCTTCAGGTATTTGGCGTACCACGCCAGGTAGCGCTCGTAGCGATCCCGGACGTAACTCGGCCGGCTGATGCCGTGGTTCTCATTCGGGTAGATGACGAGCTGGGTTTCCACGCCGAGGCTCCGGAGCGCCTGGTACATCTGCTGGCCGCCTTGGATCGGGACGTTGAAGTCGCGCTCGCCGCCGAGGAACAGCGTCGGCGTCTTGATCCGGTCGGCGTGCAGGAACGGGTACGAGATCTTCTGGTAGGTCTCCCACGACTTGGGGTTCCACGGCGGGCCAATCTCGTAGTCGTACTGGATGATGTACTGGTCCGTGCCGTAGAACGCCACAGTAAACGCCGTGCCGGCGCCGCTCGTCGCCGCCTTGAACCGCAGGTCGCTCGCGACCAGGTAGTCGGTCAGGATCCCGCCGTAGCTCCACCCGCCGACGCCCAGCCGATCCGGGTCCGCGATGCCCATCTTGATGACGTGGTCCACGCCGGCCAGCAGGTCGTCCACCTCGAAGTGGCCCCAGTCTGCGAAGATCGCGCGGGAGAACTTCTGCCCGCGGCCCGAGCTGCCTCGGTAGTTGACGGCGAGCACCGCGTAGCCGTTGGCCGCGAACACCTGTCTCTCGACGGCGAACGAATGCTGGTCCTGCCCGTTCGGCCCGCCGTGGATGCGCAGCAGCAGCGGCACCTTCGTGCCGGCCACGTACCCGGCCGGCTTGGTGAGCAGGCCATGCACCTGCGTGCCGTCCTTGCTGCTGAAGCTCACCTCCTCGGTCTGCCCCAGGTCCAGCTCGGCGAACAGCGCGTCGTTCTGATGGGTCAACGGCCTCAGGGCGCCGCCCTCGAACGCGTGGATCTCCGTGTACCTCGTGTCGCCGCCCGACAGTACGGCCGAACAGCCGCCGTCCGACGTCCAGCTCGACAGCACGATCGGCGGCGTCAGCAACCGTTCGACGGCACCGCCTGCCAGGTGGACCCGCGCCGGGTAGACCGACCGGTCGTCGGTCACGGTGAACGTGATCGACTTCCCGTCGGCGCCGAAGCGGGGCGACGAGACGCTGCGGTCGAGATCCTCGACGGCCTTCACGCGAGCCGCCGCGCTGCTTGCGTCCGCGGCGACGACGGCCAGGTGGTCCATGCTGTAGGAACCGTATTTCTTCTCGTCGCCTTCGAGGACCGCGATCCACTTCCCGTCGCGGCTCCACTCGGGCCGCCCTCGGCCGCCGCGGCTCGCCGTCGTCGTCAGCGCCTTCTCGGTGGAGCCGGCTTTGGCGTCGGCCACGAATACCTGGCTCGACGCCTCACGGTCCGGGTCGTCCGCGTGGTTGCTCGTGAAGGCGATCCGCGTGCCGTCGGGCGACCACGAGGACGACGACTCGTCGAACTTGCCCGTCGTCAGCCGATCGAGCTTCTTGGTGGCGATGTCGAACAGGTAGACGTACGTATGCCGGCCCAACAACAGGTACCCCTGGCCATCCTGCTTGTACTTGTAGCGATCGATGACGATCGGTTTCGGGGCCTTCGGCCGGCCACCGCCGGCGTCCGCGGCCGTCGCCGCCGTGTCGGCCTCGGGATCGGGATCCCCGATGACGAGGGCGAGTCGCTTCGAGTCGGGTGACCACTCGTAGCCCTGCAGGCGCCCCTTTACATCGGTCAACTGCGCGGCTTCGCCGCCGCCCCGGTCGAGCAACCAGACCTGGTTGCCCTTTGCCGGGCCGGGCCGCGACGAGGTGAACGACAGGTACTTGCCGTCCGGGCTCCAGCGCGGCAACGACTCGCTGTCCTGGCTCGAGGTGATCTGCCGGTCGCCCTTGCCGTCGAAGCCGACCATCCACACGTGCGAGCTGCTCTTGTCCTCCTTGACGTCGGTCGTGGAGACCACGTACGCGACCGAGCGCCCGTCGGGCGAGCATTGCGGATCGCGCACGTCACGGAAGTGCGCAAGGTCGTCCAGTTTCAGCGGGTGCTTCGTCGTCTGCTCGAAGGCCGCCGTCGTCGAAACCAGGGTGAACGCGAGCACCAAGCTCCGCCATCTCATGTGCCATCCTCCTCGAGTGATCTCAGCGCTATTGCAAGGACCATGACTACCTTGTCAGTTTCGTAGGGGGTGTTTCCCCTGGAAACTGGCCAACACGTTCAACAGGTTCGGCTGCGTCAGCAGAAACTGGATGGTGACGATCTCGGACGTGCGCGAACCGTATCTCCAGCGGGCGCAGAAGTCAATTCGAGGCGGGACGCCCGGGCGGCGCGTCACGCCGCCCGGGCCTGGCCCTCATGGTCGTATCAAAAGTCGAAGCGGAAGCCGAACTCCACCTGGCGCGGACTGCCGGAGAGGCTGCTCGCCAAGCCGAAAGACCTCCGGCCTCGCCCTGTCGGCCGACTTCGTGAACACACGGAGGATGAACCTGGCCCGTCAACATCACGATGGGCACCGACAACAACGGGATGGTCGTGATGCCGTCGATGCAGCCTACGACCTGATGAGCATTCAGAGAATCGCGCTATTCTTCACTCGGCCGGCTATCATGACACCCAAGCGCGCAGAGGGTGATGCGCCAAGGGCGATAACGGGGCTGTGGTGTGTAGCCCTATGTGTAGCCAGAAGCCACTGAAAGCGCCAGATAGGCCAATAATATTGGCAATGTTGCCAACATGAAGATTGTCACTTGGAACGTGAACGGCATTCGCGCGCGGCAGGCCCAACTGGAAGAGTGGACCGCGCGGGAGCAACCGGATGTTCTCTGCTTGCAGGAGATCAAGGCTGCGTCCGATCAGATCCCGGCCTCCCTCATCGAAATGGACGGCTACTGGTGCTACTGGCACGGCGGGAAAGGCTACTCGGGCGTCGGGTTGCTCGTTCGCAAGGCGACGTTCCCCGAGCGGCCCTCGTTCTCTCATCCCTCGTTCAACTTCGAAACGCGCGCCGTGTTCGCCCACCTTCCTGCGATGACCGTCGCGTCGATCTACGTTCCGAACGGCGGCAAGGACTTCCCGGCCAAGCTCAGGTTCCTCGAGGCCATGGACGCCCACGCGCAGGCCATGCAGGATTCCGGCGTGCCGATCGTGCTGTGCGGCGACCTGAATGTCGCTCGCACCGAGATGGACGTGCACCCGAAAGAGCGGAAGCCGCGCGCAATTGGCCAGCTTCCCGAGGAGCGGGATCTGCTCGAACGCATCATCTCGCACGGCCTGGTGGATCTCGGCCGCGCCCTCGATCCGGACAACGACCAACTCTTCACCTGGTGGCCGCCCTGGCGCAACATGCGGCAACGGAACATCGGCTGGCGTCTCGACTACATCCTGGCCAGCCACTCGCTCGCGAGGGCAGCCACGCGCTGCCCCGTCTACCGCGAGGTGGGCACCAGCGACCACGGACCGGTCGTCGCGGAGTTCGACACGTTCTAACAGCGTGCGGCACACGCCGCATGGCCGACGAAGGTGGTCGTGCGATATCCTGTTGCGTGCCTTTGACGACGCTCTTTCTCGACGCCGGCGGTGTCCTGGTCGTGCCGAATTGGCGGCGCGTGAGCGCGGCGCTTGCCGCGCACGGCGTGACGGTCACCCCCGAAGCCCTCTCCGCGGCCGATCCCCTCGCTCGCCACGACATCGACCTTCGGCTCGGCCAGGCGGCCAGCGACCAGCAGCGCGGCTGGCTGTACTTCAACCTGATTCTCGAGCACTGCGGTGTGCCGCGCTCGGAGCAGACCGACGCGGCGCTCGACGACCTGCAGCAGTACCACCGGGAACGGAACCTCTGGGAGACCGTGCCCGACGGGGTGCCGGCCGTGCTCGACCGCCTCCGCGAGATGGGTCTGAAGCTGGTGGTCGTCTCGAACGCCAACGGCAAGTTGAAGGTGCTGTTCGAGCGCCTCGATCTGGCCCGCCGCTTCGACGTGATGCTCGATTCGACGGAAGAAGGCGTGGAAAAACCAGACTCGCGCCTGTTCGAGATCGCGCTCGAGCGGTCGGCCTCCCGCCCGGAGGACACGCTGCACGTCGGCGACCTCTACCACGTCGATGTCGAGGGCGCGCGCGGCGCGGGGCTCCGCGCGCTCCTGCTCGACCAGGCGGATCTCTACGCCGACTTCGATTGTCCCCGCATCCGGACCCTGGCCGAGTTGCCCGAACTCGTCGAGCAAGAACGATCGCGGGGCTGAAGCCCCGCGCCTGGAGTTTCTACATTTAGGTCAGTAGGTCATCTATATTATTGACAGACTGACGTGTTTCTGGCATCCTGTCTACGCCCCCTCTCCAGGAGCCATCAATGGCCGACCCCGATCTCAAGGATACCGTTCTTGGCGCGTTCGAGGCGGCTTTGGACGCCCAGTTGCGCGCCGTCCGACGGCTCCGCCAGGGGGACTCCCCCTCGGCGACGCCGCGCGCAACACGAGGTCTGTCGCAAGTGGACATGGCCTATGACGTACTCAAGAAGGCCCACGGGCCGTTGCATATCTCCGAGATCCTGGCGCGTGTCCAAGCGGGCTTCGGCGTCGCGATCGATCGTGAGAGCCTCGTCTCGTCGCTGACCAAGAAGGTGGCCCGGGGCGACCGGTTTGTGCGGACCGGCAAGAGTACCTTCGCGTTGCGGGCGGAGATCCGATGACGCCGACCTTGCTCGCGACCTTCCTGACGATCGTCGCGCCGTGGCGCGACGTCTTTCCCCAGGCGCGCACCTGCCGCCGCGCCGTCCGCCAGGCACTGGGCTCGTTGCTCTGTCTCGGCCGCCGCTGTCTGTCGCGCATCATCTGGACCAACGGCGGCGAGCAGCGCAGTTGGAGTGCCGAGTACTTCCTCCACTCGCGGTGTCACTGGGATCCCCAGGCGCTGTTCCAGCCCATCCTGGAGCGGGCGCTGCCCCTGTGTCGCGGGCGGCTGATTGGGGTGGCCGTCGATGATACGCGGCTGCGCAAGACGGGACGCTGTATCCAGCAGGCGTCGTTTCAGCGCGACCCGCTGTCGCCGCCCTTTCACGTGAATCTGATCCGCGCGATCCGGTTTCTCCAAGCCTCGGTGTTGGTGCCGTTGCACCGGCGGGCACCATTGTACACGCGGGCGCTGCCCATCCGCTTCGAAGAGGTGTCGTGCGTCAAGAAGCCCTCGCGGAAGGCGGAGGCTGCCGTCTGGACGGCCTACAAGGCGGCCGTCAAAGTGCACAATCTGTCGCAGCGCTTCGTGACGATGGCGCACGCCGTGCGACAGGCCCTCGATGTGGCCGGTGCCGCGCGGCAGACGTTGGTGTTGGCGGTCGACGGCAGTTTCTGTAACCGCACGTGCGTGCGGGCCGTGATCGACCGCACCGAGTTGATCGGCCGGACGCGCAAGGACGCGAAGCTGTGCCGGCGAGCGCCGGAGGGCTCGCGCCGCTTCTACGACGCCACGAAGTTCACGCCCGAGCAGGTGCGCCACGATGACGCGCAGCCCTGGCGTGAGACCAAGGTGTGTTATGGCGGGAAGCGGCGGCGGATCCGGTACAAGGAGGTGACGAACCTCTTGTGGCAAGGCGGGGCTGCGCGCAGGCTGCTGCGACTCTTCGTGGTCGCCCCAACGCCGTACCGCACACGTCACAGCGGCAAGGTCTACTACCGGCAGCCCGCGTATCTGCTGACGACCGATCAGCACAGCCGGGCCCACGCCCTGCTGCAAATCTACTTCGACCGCTGGCAGATCGAAGTCAACCATCGCGAGGAGAAAGACACGTTGGGCGTCGGCCAAGCGCAGTTGTGGAATCCGGACGCGGTCCCCAAGCAGCCCGCGCTCTCGGTCGCCGCCTACAGCGCGTTGCTGTTGGCGGCGCTCCTCACCTTCGGCGCCGACCGGGGGCCCGCCTACGCCGCGCTGCCGAAGTGGCGACGACACGCCCATCGACCGTCGTGCCTGGATCTCATCACGCTGCTGCGAAAAGAACTCGTGGAACATCCCGATCTCGTGAAAGAATTCGACCTCGCGCCCACGGACCGCGGGCTCACCCGCGCCGCCGCGGCCTGAGCCATATGTAGAAACTCCAG
>JANYLG010000053.1 GCA_025363775.1 Acidobacteriota bacterium
AGTGGTCAACGCGCTCATCCAGGCGAACAAGGACTTCGACCTGCTCATGCTGCCGAACCAGAATCATGGATACGGCTCGGCGTCGGCCTACATGATGCGCAAGCGCTGGGACTACTTCGTGAAGCACGTGATGGGCGTCGAGCCTCCCAAGGAGTACCTGATGCAGCAGGCGGGCGCCGGGCGGGGAACCGCTCCCGGGGCGCCCCCGGCACCCGGCGCCGCCCCGGCGCCGACCAAGGCCGATCTGCTGCGCGGCGCCTACGGGCCGTACCGCGCCAACAACGACCTCCTGTCGTATCACCTCGACATCCGCGTCGACCCTGAGAAGAAGTACATCAGCGGCAAGAACACCATCCGGTTCAGGATGCTGAAGGATGACACCCGCATCCAGCTCGACCTGGTTGACGTGCTCGGCGTCGACAAGATCCTGATTGGTACGACTGCGCTGAAGTACGAGCGCGACTCCGGCGCGGTGTTCGTTGATTTCCCGGAAACCCTCAGGCGCGGAAAGACCTACGCGATCGACTTCTACTACTCGGGGAACCCGAAGGAGACCGGCCGGTTCGGCGGCATCGCGTTCCGCAAGGACCCGGCGGGGCGTCACTGGATCAACACGGCGTGCCAGGGCATCGGCGCGAGCGTGTGGTGGCCGAACAAGGACCAGCTCCAGGACGAAGTGGAGAGCATGCGCCTGAGCGTCTCGATCCCGAACGACCTGGTCGATGTCTCGAACGGGAAGTTCCTGGGCAAGACCGACCTCGGCGACGGCTACACGCGCTGGGACTGGCTCGTGCAGTACCCCATCAACAACTACAGCGTGTCGCTGAACATCGGGAAGTACGTGCACTTCACCGATACGGCGAACGGGATGACGCTGGATTTCTACAGCCTGCCCGAGAGCCTCGAGAAGGCGAAGAAGCAATTCGCGCAGGCGAAGTCGATGATCGAGTGCTTCGAGAAGTACTTCGGCGAATACCCGTTCAAGAAAGATGGCTACAAGCTCATCGAGGCGCCCTACTCCGGTATGGAGCACCAGAGCGCCATCACCTACGGCAACCACTTTGCGAACGGGTATCTCGAGCGCGACTGGACGGGCGTTGGCGTGAGCCTGACATTCGACTTCATCATCATCCACGAGAGCGCCCACGAGTGGTTTGGGAACAGCATTACCGACGCCGACGTGGCCGATATGTGGATCCACGAGGGCTGGGGCACCTACATGGAGTGCGTCTACGTCGAGCACATGTTCGGCTACGACGACGCGCTGAAATACACGAACGGCTACAAGTCCAAGGTGCGCAACCGCGAACCCATCGTGCCACCGCGCGGCATCAACCGCACGCCGCCGCAGGACATGTATTTCAAAGGCGCGCTCTTCATCCATACGCTGCGCAGCATCGTCAACGACGATGCCCGCTGGTGGCCGCTCGTGCGCGAGTTCTACCAGCACTTCAAGTACCAGAACATCATCACCGACGACGTCATCGGGTTCTTCAACCAGAAGGTCGGGAAGGACCTGACACCGATCTTCGACCAGTACCTTCGGCAGACCCTCCTGCCCACGCTGGACCTCCAGTTCCTGGAGGGTGGCCAGGTGGCCTATCGCTGGACGGCGGAGGTGAAGGAATTCAACATGCCAATCAAGGTCGGCCAGAAGGGCAAGTGGCAGGTCATCACGCCCACCACCGACTGGAAGGTGATGACGACCGCCTTGAAGAAAGAAGACTTCGAGGTCGCGACGGACCTGTACTACGTGAACGTCAGCAAGCAGTGGTAGGCGCGATGGCCTTGCACGATGTGAACGGAGCCGACAGGTACCTCGAGGCGGCATCGCGCCACGCGGCGGAACGCGATCGCCATGCACAGCGCTCGCGCCGGCTGTCGTACGCGCGGCTCGCGGTGTTCCTGGCCGCAACCGCGAGCCTCTTGTCGACATTCCCTGGCCCCGTCTCCTTCGCGTCGCTTCGGATCGGGGCTGGCATGGCCGGCTTCGTCGTGTTCTTCATCCTCGTCTACTGGCACAGCCAGGTGGAGGCGTTGGAGCGCTGGTCCGCGACGCTGGCGCAGGTGAACACCGACGCCGCGGCGCGCGTGAACCGCGAATGGGGTCGGCTGACGCCTTCCGCCATCGCGGGCCCTGGCCCCGGGCATCCGTACGCCGACGATCTCGATATCTTCGGCCATGCGTCCGTCTTCCAGTTGCTCGGCTGGGTTGGCACTGAAGCGGGGCGCACGACGCTGGCCGACTGGCTGACGCGAGGTGCGAGTCCCGCGACGGTTCGCGACCGCCAGCAGGCCGTCGCGGAGCTGGCGCCCCTCGAACGCGTGCGCGAGGAGTTCGCGGCTCTCGGCCGGATCGTCGAGCCAGCCCCCCACGCACTCGAAGGCCTCTACGCGTGGGCGGAAGCGGGCCCATGGTTCACGAGAACATGGTGGGCGGCCTGGGTGGTCCGGGGACTGTCCGCCCTGATACTCGGCCTGCTGGCCGCGCACATCGCCGGCGTCATCGACTGGCCCCTGTGGCTGTATCCGATCGTCGTCTCGATCGGCCTGATGGTGGCGTTTGGGAAACGGACCGCGCACACGTTCACCCACGTCTTCTCGCGCTACGGCATGCTCCAGCAGCACGGGGAGCTGTTCGCCCGTATCACCGGCACGCCGTTCACGTCGCCCTGCCTCAGGCGCCTGCAGGCCGACCTCCAGAAGTCGGGAATGACGGCCGCCCGCGAGATGGCCCGGCTCTCGCGGATCGGACAGTTCGCCGACCTGCGCCTGGTGGTGTTGTTCCACCCCGTGATTACCCTGCTGACGCTCTGGGACTTCCACGTGCTCGCCGAGCTCGAGCGCTGGCAGGTCCGGACGGCGCCTCACCTTCGACGATGGTTCGCCGCGCTCGGTGAGTTCGATGCGCTTGCGGCCCTCGCGTCGCTGTCGCACGACAATCCTGGATGGGCGTTTCCGGAGATCGTCGAATCGGCCACCGCGATCGAAGCCCGGCAACTCGGCCACCCGCTGATTGCCGCGGACCGCCGGGTGCCCAACGACGTGTCGGTCGGCCCGCCGGGAGGCTTCCTCCTCGTCACCGGCTCGAACATGTCGGGCAAGAGCACGCTGCTGCGCGCGATCGGCGTGAACGCGGTGCTGGCACACGCGGGCGCGCCGGTCTGCGCCGATCACATGCGGTTGCCGCCTCTCTCGATCTGCACGAGCATGCGCGTGCAGGACTCGCTGGAGGAGGGGGTGTCGTACTTCATGGCGGCCCTCCAGCGGTTGAAGCTCGTGGTGGCCGCCGCCAGAACCGTCCGGGATGGCGACCCGATGCTGCTCTACCTGCTCGACGAGGTGCTGCAGGGCACGAACACCGCCGAGCGCCAGGTCGCGGTTCGCCGCATTCTTCGCCATCTGCTGACGCTGCGCGTGGTTGGCGCGGTCACGACCCACGACCTGGAACTGGCGGCATGCGACGAACTCGAAGCAGGATGCCACTCGGTGCACTTCAGCGAAGCCGTCGAACACCACGAGCAGGGGCTCCGCCTGTCGTTCGACTACCGGCTGAAGCCCGGCGTCGCCACGTCGCGCAACGCCCTGAAGTTGCTGCAGATGGTGGGGCTGGACTGACAGGCGTGGGAGATTGTCAGCGGGAAGGCGCTACTGGCCGGGGCCTGCGATCGTCGCGCGGCGCGCGAGGTCGAGAATCGCGAGGACGCCGTTCCACTGACCCTGCTTCGTCTCATACGCAAGGGCCACCGCCACGCGCGAGGGGTCCGGAAAAAACGCGTTGTCGGCGGCAAACACGCCGTCGGCCTTGGCCACCTTCGCCCGGAACCAGGCGTGATCCCGCCAGCCGCTCTCGTTGAAGAACGTCAACCGCCTGGCGCCCGTGCCGTCGCGGTTCATCATCCACAGCTCGGTCTTGATCTCGCGGCGCCAGTTCACCCCTTCGATCGAGTGGAACCGGACGTTCAGGCCGCGAGATGAGGCCCAGAGGATCTGACGGCCGCTCGGCGAGTAGTGGGCAAACTGATCCCAGTCCCGCGTACGGGTCAGCGCGCGGAACGTCCCCGTGTCTATCTCGTACTCGCAGATGTCCTGCTCGCTGACCGGCTGACCTGGCCGCGGATTCGCGCTCACCAGGACGCGCTTCCCGTCGGCCGACCAGTCGTCGAGCTGGTAGTAGCTGTGCTGGTCCCCGGGCTGGAGCGTCCGGATGTTCTTCAGGGCCGGCACGCCGGCCTGCACGTCGAAGTCGGCCAGGAAAAGCGCCCACTCACCCCACTCGTGGCCGGCCGTCACGGTCGAGGCGTCGACCGGGCCCGACCAGCCCAGGCGCTTGCCGTCCGGTGAGAAGTGAGGATGGACCACGCCGCGCGGGTTCGCGACGTCGGTTTCATAGTCGGTCAGGCGCCACGCCTTCGATCCATCGGCGCTCGCCACCCAGAGGTTTGTGTTCAGACCGATGCCGGGCTCCGCCAACCGGTCACCCTTCCTCGACCGCACATCGTCGTTCTCGCCAGAGAAGGCGACGAATCCGCCGGAGGGATGCCACGAGACGCTGCCGCGGTGCTTTGCCGGGGCCGTGAGGTCGCACGTGAGGCAACGGCGGCCGCTGCCCGACGGCCGGACCGCCCAGATGTCCATGTACCAGTCGCGCGGGTCCCGTCGAGGATAGGCGAGCCACTTGCCATCGTGAGAAAGATCGAGGTCGGCAATCCACTCGTCCAGGAGCGTGATCCCGTTATCGGGAAACAGCTTCGGATAGCTGGCAGACACACGCCGCGGGCGCTGCTCGGCGGCCAGGATGCAGGCCGTTGCCAACGCGATCGCGAACGCCACGACCGGCCACCGATGCCCCCCGAAGGACTGACCCATTTACGCTCCATGAAGACGCCTGGCACCGGTTTGCGGCCGCACCGGTTGCGAAGTACTTCGACTCGCACTTACGGCCACGATTCCCCTCCGGCGCACGTGGCCGGCTGTGCTCGCTCAGCACTTGGTCCTGAGGGCACAAAGACGTCGCCGTCTTTGTGCATCGAAAGACCAGGCCCGCCCATACGATGACACAGAACCGGGTGAGGTTGAAGAGCGTGCTGCGGAGATGTGCAGGTGGATCGACGCGTCCCCTGCCGGAAATCCGTCAGTCCCATATGGGTCCTGCCGGCTCCCCGGCTGTCTGACGTTCGGTCTTCGGGCTGTTCTGGTGAATTTCTTCCTGAATCTGGCCGGCGCGCACGTGGCACTTCCCTTGCGTTCTCGGAAGACGTCACGGTTCGCCGCTCGTCACTCGACTCCCTACGGATGGGGGCCCGCAGGCGTTGGGCGTGAGCGGCGGGCCTGGCGTTCCCTCCTCGATCGCCCAATCACCAGATCTCACTCGTCGCGATCGCTTGTCCAGCTGGGCGTGTGTGCGCGACGCCGTTCACGTTCGGATTCCTTCGCTCTAGACGTCTTGAACGGCCAAAGTCGTTGCGAATGAGTCACGTTCTCTCGACTTCCGTCCGGCCGTTCAAGACGTCTACGCCCCGCGCGTCGCGGGGCCAGCCAACAGCGTTTCTGGTTCTAGCGGGGCGTGCCTTGGGGCCGCCACGCCAGGTTCGGCCGTCTGAGGCACGCCTCGCTAGAATTCCACGTTGTATCATGTTTACTTGGGCTTCGAGAAGTGCCCCGAGTGCTTCACGCCAGGGGAGAAGTTCGTCAAGATCGCGTAGCAGGATCGGTGACCGGGCCGGGAATGACGTCCCGGCCCCTTCTGAAAGGACGTGCGCATGCTGCCGCCATGGCCGGGCTGGGACGGTCTCCATCCTCTTGTGATCCATTTCCCGATCGCGTTGCTGCTCACGGCGCCGGTGTTCGTCCTGCTCGCCATGATTGAGCCGAAACGCGTGGCGTCCTTTGGCCTGTCGGCGCTGGTGATGCTGGTGCTCGGAACAGCAGCGGCGTTCGTCGCGGTCGGGACCGGCGAGGCCGCCGCCGAACTCGCGACACATAGCGAGGCGATCAACGCGGCGATCGAAAGCCACGCGTCGTTGGCGGAAATCGCCCGCGATCTGTTCGCCGGGTTGACGATGCTCTACGCGGTGATTCTCGTCGTGCCGCTCGTGCTGAAGACACTCGCCACCCGCACGTGGGTGGTGGCGACCAACGCGGTGTTCCTTGGCCTGCTGCTCGCGGGAAGTCTCGTGCTGGCGAACGTCGCGCACCGGGGCGGCCTGCTGGTGCACAAGTACGGCGTGCATGCGATGCTCCCGCCGGGGTCGTAGGCCTGCTGCGCCACCAACACCGGAATAGGAACCCGGCCCGACGAGAAAGGCGGACGCGGACCGGACTGGCGTGACGGGTGACTGGCGAGGTGCGGTCCCTCCTTTTAGTCCACGATGAAGAGGCGGGCGCCGCCGGCTGTGCGCGACCGGTGCGGCATCGCGCCGTCGGCCACCTGGTAGCTCTGCCCCGACCGGAGCACGTGCGCCGATCCGTCCTCGAGTTCGGTGACCAACTCCCCTTCCAGCACGAGCAGCACATGGCCGCGCGAGCACCAGTGGTCCGCAAGGTAGCCGGGTGAGTACTCCACCATCCGGACGCGGATGTTGCCGATCTCCCGAGTCCGCCACGACGCGGTGCCGGTTTCGCCCGGGTGCTCGGTCGGCGGCACTTCGCTCCAGTCGGTCACGCCAAAGGGCACGTCGGTGATCTTCATCGGGCTCCTGCTTTCAGCTGCTGCGCCAGCGCCGCCATGTGCGCGGGCGTCGTGCCGCAGCACCCGCCCACGATCCTCGCGCCGGCCGCAACCACCTGTCGCATGCCGTCGGCAAACGCGTCGGGCTGCAGGCGGTACACGGCCTTACCGTCTTCGAGCTCAGGGCTTCCCGCATTCGCCTGAATCATGATCGGCCGGTCGGTGGCCTGCCTGAACGCCGCCACCACGTCCGCAAAATCGCCCGGCGTCATGTGCGTGCCGCAGTTGGCGCCCACAACATCGGCTCCCGCTTCGACCGCCGCCTTCGCAGCCTGCTGCGGCGACACCCCCATCATCGTCCGGATGTTGCCGTTCGGCAGCCGGTCGAACGCCATCGATGCAATGACGAATGGCGCGTTCGCCGCGCGCGCTGCCTCCACCGCGATCACCAGTTCCTCGATCGCGCTCATCGTCTCGATGATGATGCCGTCGGCGCCGCCGCCGAGCAGCGCGCGCGCCTGGCGGGTGAACTCGGCACCGAGCTCGCTCGGGTCGATCTCCCCGAGCGGCCGCAGGAAGCCACCGCACGGGCCGATATCGCCGAGGACGATCGCGCTCGACCCCGCCGCCTGCCTCGCGTTCGCCGCCGCCGAGCGGTTGATCGCGTCCCGGTCATCGGCCAAGCCGTACCGACCGAGCACCCAGCGATTCGCCCCGAACGAGTTGGTCGTCACCGCCTCGCTCCCGCCCGCGAGGTACGCGGCGTGGATCGCCTGGATCCGTTCCGGATGCTCCAGGTTCCATCGTTCGCCGGACTCGCCGATGGGCAGGCCGGCTCGCTGGAGCTCGGTACCCATGGCGCCGTCGCCGACGACGATGTGGGTGTCACAGAGAGAGAGGATGTTCATCGGTAATGGCCTCTGGCTTCGGCCGCGCGGGCGAGCGCGAGAATGTTCTCGGGCGGAGCGTGCGGCGGCACCGAGCACGCCGTGCTCAGAATATACCCGCCGCCTGGTTTCGCAATCTCCACGCGGGCGCATGCGTCTTCATAGCACGGCTCCGGCGTGCTGAGCAGGACGGTGTTCACCGGGTCCACGTTGCCCTTGATGAACAGGCGGCACCCGAGACGGCGTTTCGCATCGGCAAGGTCCACCGTCCCGAGCGGCGGCGGGTCGAGCGTGTCGATGCCGTGGGTGTCGGTCTGTTCCATCAGCTCGAGACGGTCGCCGATCGCGCCGCAGGTGTGTGTGTAGATCGGCTTTCCCGGCGCCGCCTCCGCGATCTGCTCGACGATCCTTCGTTCGAACGGGAGGACGAAGCGCCGGTAATGATCGGGCGACAGAAACCCCGCGCCCGCAAACGCCGACGAGATGAGCACGGCGTCGGCTCCCGCCTCGAAGTGCCCGCGCGCCAGCAGCACCGCGCCATCAGTGAGACGCTCGAGACAGGCGATCACCTTGCCAGGGTCGAGAATCAGCGCGCCCAGGACCGACGTGTAGCCCACCAGCTCCATCAGTTGCGAGAACGGGGAGAACACCTCGCCGTGGACCGACACGTCCGGAGCGGCCGCCCTCACCTGGCGGAGCGTGTCCCGGTGCCACGGCGGAAAGAAACCGGGCCCGGGGATCGCTGGTTCCTCGGCCCATCCCCACGTGGTCGGGTACGTCACCCCCGCCAGGTCGTGCGGCTCGATGTAGAACAGCCGGTCGGGATCGACGTCCTCGAGCCTCGCGGTCACCGCGCGCCCGTCCGCCCCGTGCATGTGCGGGTTGTCGTCGGGGGGGACGATCGTGCGCCGACCGTGTCGCCAGGTGATCAGGCGACCGGTGTCACCCTCCTCGACCGATTGCACCTGGCGCCGCCAGGCGGGATCGCGGCCGGGCAGGTTGACGAGGATGCCGTCAAACCGATAGCGCCGCTGAAGCGTGACGAGCGCCTCGGCAAACGCCTGTGAGTCGTGCCAGATCTCAACCGAGTCGCCCGCGTGGAGAAAGTAGTGACCGAGCGCCAGCTGACACATCACCGGCACCCGGTCGGGCAGCCGGCCGCTTCGCGGCCGCATGGCCGCGTCCATCCGTTCGCGCGACGTCATAGGAGTGTTGTTGCTCATCTCCGGGGGAACGCCAGCGCCTCCATGAAGATCGCCTGGTAGTCGTGGTGTGTGGCGAGGTCGAGATATTCGGCGCGCGCGGCGAGTTCTCGGCCCCGCTCGAGCACCTCGCGATCCAGCAGGGCGAGCCGCGCGCCGACACCGGCGGCGTTGCCGATGAAGCGGATCCGCTCTGGATCGATCTCCGGAACAAGCCCGATCCGAAGGACACTCGACTTGCGCAGGTAGTTCCCGAACGCGCCGGCAATGAGCACCTCCTCGAGGTCCGCAGGATCGAGACCAAGGTGCCGGCACGCGAGCGTCACTGCCGCGACGATCGAGCCCTTGGCCAGCTGCACTTCCCGGACGTCGCGCGCCGTCATGGTCACGGGCTCGGAGCCGCTCTGGGTGTCGGGGCCCGACACGAGCGTGAACGCCTGCTGGCCGTCGATCTGCGCGAGCCTCTCCGAGAGCGGCCCGCAGCCGCTGACTTCCTCTGCCTTCCGCAGGTAGCCAGACGATGAGATGACGCCGGCGCGAAGCAGTTCGGCGACGGCATCGATCAACCCGGAGCCGCAGACGCCCTTCGCGGGAAACCCGCCGATCGTGCTGGTCGTCACGCGGCCGGCGGCGGAAATCGACACGACGTCGACTGCGCCCGGCGCGCCGCGCATGCCGTGCCGGATCGACACGCCCTCGAAGGCGGGGCCGGCGGCGGCGGAGGTGGCCGCGATGCGGCCGTCGTGGGCGACGAGCACCTCCGTGTTGGTGCCCAGGTCGATCAGGAGGCGTGGCGCCCGCCCACGGTCGAGATCGCACGCCATCGCCGCGGCGACGGCGTCGCCGCCGACGTGGCTGCGTATCAGCGGAAAGACCAGGACGTCGGCGTTGGGATGCGCCGGCACCTGTACGGCACCGGCCTTCACACTGATGGCGTCGGCCCACACGCCGGCATACGGGGCGCGTCCAAGGCTGCCGAGTGGCACGCCGAGCCAGGCGTGCATCATCGTGGGGTTCCCTGCCACCGCCGCGAGCAGGATGTCGTGAACGTCGCGACCACCGGCCTCGGTCAGCCCCGCGACAAGCGCCGCAATCCCGTCGCGAACCGCTGTCGAGAGCTGGGCCATTCCCTCCGGCCTTTCGGTCGCGTGCTTGATCCGCGAGATGACGTCGGCGCCGAACGCGACCTGCGGGTTGAGGCACGACGCACAGGCCTGGACCGAGCCATCTCCGAGCCGCACGAGCGCGGCGGCGATCGACGTCGTCCCGACGTCAATCGCCAGCCCGAGCGGCTCCAACTCCCCCCCCCGCCGGACGCAGACCAACTCGCGGGCGTGTATCGCCACTGCCAGCTGGTAGGTGCCCGTCCCGGCGATCGCCAGTTCCGCGAGCGCCTCCGGGGACGCCCGGAGTGAGCGCGGCGGCAGGCCGACGACCTCGGCGAGCGCATCGAGGACAGAAGACGCACCGCCCTCCTCCACGACGGGCGCCGGCACCGAGAGCGTGTGAATGCGGGGCCGCGCCAGAGCGTCGGGCGCGAGGTCCGCGCCGAACGACTTGCCGGCGAGCGATCGCGTGACCGGGGGGATCTCGACCGTGGCAGGGCCCTCGAAGATCAGCTGACATCCGAGCCGCCATCCAGCGGCCCGTTCCTCCGCGGTGAACTGCTCACGGTCAGCGGCGGTCGGCGGCGGCGCTCCCCAGGTGACCCTCACCCCGCACCGGCCGCAGGTGCCCTGCGAACCGCACGGTTGCTCCACGAGCATACCAACGGCGGCGGCGGCCAGGTAGAGTTCGACCGGTCCGGTCGCCGTGTAGACGCGGTTCTCGGGCAGGAAGCAAATGGCGAAGGGATCAATGGTCACCGGGCAGGCTTGTACCACCGGGTGCCAGGCGTGTCAATGGCTGGCGGTCGCCGCTGCGTCCGGTAGTTCTCGACACCGACGGCATCGGCTCCAGGAAGGCCAGCATCACGCCGACTCTCAGCGTCGGCGACAACCAGTGGACCGATCGCTCTCTCTTCAGCGACATCGTCAGTTCAAACCTCCGTGATGAGGTAGAATTCCCGCTCCATGCTTGGAGGCGCGATGAACGATTCGAGGACGGGTTCGGGGGACATGACGCACGCGGTGGACGGCGGAACGGTGGCGCCTCCACAGTCGGCGCTGCGGACCGCGTTGGCGGGACTGATCGGCAACGTGCTCGAGTGGTTCGACTTTGCCGTCTACGGCTACTTCGCCAGCGACATCGGGAAGCAGTTCTTCCCTCAGTCGAGCCACTCCGCGCAGCAGTTGCTCGCCTTCGCGGTGTTCGCGCTCGGGTTCATCGCGCGCCCATTCGGCAGCCTGGTGCTCGGCATGGTCGGCGACCGCATCGGCCGGCGCCCGCTGCTCACGCTGTCGATCGCGCTGATGGGCGGCGCCACGCTCGGCCTCGGCCTGCTGCCGACCTACGCAACGGTCGGTGTCGCGGCGCCGGTACTGCTGATCACGATGCGGCTCATCCAGGGGTTCTCGCTGGGCGGGGAGTTCACCGGCTCGATGGTCTACACCACCGAGAAAGCCTCGCCCCTGATGCGCGGCATCGTCAGCAGCTCGACCGCCGCCGGGACGACCATCGGGTTCATCCTGGGATCTGGGACGGCATGGCTCGTGTACACGTTCCTCGGCCCCGAACAGGTGGGCGCATGGGGCTGGCGAATCCCCTTCATCGGCAGCGTGCTCTTCTGCATCATCGGGTGGTTCCTGCGGCGCGGCATCAGCGAAACGGCCGAGGGGCTCAAGGCCGCCTCCATTCGGCCGCCACTCATCCCGTCGCTCGTCGCCGACTGGCTCCCCATCATCCAGACGTTCGGGATCGTGGGGATGACCAACGCCGCCTACTACCTGACGTTCACCTATGCCGTCGAACGGCGAAAGAGCATGATGGGAGTCGGCGGCGAGGCCTTCCTCCTCGCGACCATCCTGAGCCTCATGGTGGTGCTGATCTCGAAGCCGCTCGGCGGATGGCTGTCCGACAGGGTCGGCCGGCGGAAGCTGATGCTGGCGCTCACGGTGGCCACGATGGCCTTCATCTACGTCGCATTGCGGATGATGTTGTACGGGTCGCCGCAGCAGTTCATGCTCGGCCAGATCCTGCTGGCCGTGCCCATCGGGATGGCGCTCGGGCTCCAGGGGGCGATGGTCGTCGAGATCTTCCCGCTGCGCACGCGGATCACGTCGATGAGCTTCGCCTACAGCATCACGCTGGCGCTGGCCGGCGGCACCGCGCCGCTCGTCTCGACGTGGCTGATCGAGACGCTCGGCCAGCCGCTGGCGCCCGCATACTACATCATGCTCTACGGCGCCATCGGTCTGGCGATCATGCTGCCGATGTCGGAGACCAACACGCGGGCGCTCGACGCATAGCCGCCGACAGCCGACATCCAGCGACGCACCTCCAGGCCCTCCGTCGCCGCTGTCGACCGGCACGATTGGAGCTCTGCGATGCGCGACGCACGTGAGCTCAGGGTGTAGAATCCCGGAAGTGGGCCAGGACAACCGGACTTCTCATCTGACACCGCACAGCGCATCCGGAGGACACCTGCTATGACTAATATCTCACGCCGTGAATTCGTCAAGGTCGGAGCGGCGGGTGCTGCGGCCCTGGCCATCGGGGCAGGGCGATCGGAGGGCGCGCCGCCGATGCCCGAGCGGCCGCTCGGCAAGACGGGGCACAAGGTCAGGATCTTCAGTCTCGGCGGCCAGGCAACGCTCGAGACGGCCGGCATGCACGACGAGTCGATCGCGATCATCAACCGGGCGATCGATCTCGGCGTCAACTACATCGACACGGCGGCCGCCTACGGGCGCGACCGCACCGTCACGCCGCGGTGGGAAGCGAACGGGATCAGCCAGACGAACGTCGGCGAGGTGATGAAAACGCGGCGCAAGGAGGTGTTCCTCGCCAGTAAGACCGACGACCGGACGCGTGATGGCTCGCTGAAACTGCTCGAACAGAGCCTGAAACTGCTGAACACCGATCACCTCGACCTCTGGCAGTTGCACAACATCACGCGCGACGAGCAACTCGACCAGATCTTCGGCAAAGACGGCGCGATCGAGGCGCTGCAGAAGGCACGAAGCGAGAAGATGGTCCGGTTCCTCGGCATCACCGGGCACTACGATCCGGCCGTGCTGTTGAAGGGGATCGAACGGTTCGACTTCGATACGGTCCTGATGGCGCTGAACCCGGCCGACAAGCACCACCTGCCGTTCGTCTCGACTATTCTACCGCTCGCAAACAAGAAGGGGATGGGCGTCATCGGGATGAAGATTCCCGCCCGCGACCGCATCTTCAAACCTGACGGCATCACGTCGATCAAGGGACCGATGGCCTACGTCCTGACGCTGCCAATCAGCACGGTGATCATCGGCTGCAAGACGGTGAAGCAACTCGAGGAGAACGTGGAGATCGCCAGGGCCTTCACGCCGATGCCGGCGGCGGAGATGGCGAAACTCGAGATGATCACGAGCACCTACGTGGCCGACGCGTCCTGGTTCAAGAAGGACTCGGCGGGCGTGGCGCGCACCAGCGAGGACGACCAGAACACCGAGTAGCCGCGCCGCATGCACGAGCTGTCGATCGCGCAGTCGATTGTCGATTCAGCCCGCGAGCACGCGGCGCTCAATGGCGGGCGCCGCATAGTGCGGATCGGCGTGCGGGTGGGCGAGATTTCCGGCGTCGCGGTGGAGGCGCTGGAGTTTTGTTTCGGCATGACCGTGCAGGACACCGACATGGACGGGGCCGCGCTCGAACTCGAGCGCATCCCCGTTCGCTTTCGGTGCTCCTGCTGCGCGCACGAGTTCCATCCCGTGGAGTTCCTTGGGCAATGCCCCACCTGCGGGTCCGACGGGGCGACGATGATTGCCGGGGACGAACTGGGGCTGTCTTTTCTCGAACTGGAGTAGGACCGTGGCCGAGCGGGTGGAAGTGCGACAGAGCGTGCTGAAGGAGAACGACCGGATTGCCGGCGAACTGCGCGAGGCGCTGGCCGCGCGCCAGATCCTGTGCCTCAACTTGATCTCGTCACCCGGCGCGGGCAAGACGAGCATCCTCGAGAGCACCCTGGACGCCATTCGCGGCACGTCGCGGCGGGTGGCCGTCCTGACCGGCGACATCCAGACGGAGCGCGACGCCGATCGCCTTCGGCGCTTCGGGTTCCCCGCGCTGCAGATCACGACCGGCGGAACCTGCCACCTCGACGCCAGCATGGTCCGTCGCGCGCTCGAGGAGATACCGCTCGACGGCCTCGACGTGCTGTTCATCGAGAACGTCGGCAACCTCGTGTGCCCGGCCTCGTACGACCTCGGGGAAGACGCGAAGGTGGTGGTACTGAGCGTGCCGGAAGGGGATGACAAGCCGCTGAAGTACCCGGGGATTTTCAGGCGGGCGCGCCTGATGCTACTCCACAAGATCGACCTGCTCCCACACACCAGGTTCAGCCGCGACGCGGCCGTTGCCGACGCGCGTCGCGTGAACCCGGAGATCGAAGTGCTGGAAACAAGCTGCGTCGCGGAACCCGGGCTGGGGGCCTGGCTCCGGTGGATCGAGGAACGGCTCGAAGAGAAGCGACAGGCGGGCCGACCGGCCCGCGTCTAGAACCGTCAGCCACCACCACCGCCGCCGCCGGTGGACCCGCAGCCGCTCGAGGACCGCCCGGACGACCAGCCGCCGGTGCCGGCCAATCCGATCGGCGACACCCGTTTCTCCAGCTCTTCGCTCTTGCACTTCGGACAGGCGGGCCTACGGCTCCCGACCACCAGAGCCTCGAAGAGATGACCGCACTTCACGCATGCGTACTCGTATAAGGGCACAAGACCTCCATAACTTCCAGGACCGCGGGGCTTCACCACTAGGGATTCAGAAAGACGCCAGACGGTGACACCGCCCGGCCGGCTCGCGGGGCTGAAGCCCCGCGCCACGCCTGCTTGCCCTCGCGCCAGCTACTTGCCCCCGCCGGCTAGCAGTTTGGCGGCGGTGGCGAAGTTCGGCTCGATGTCGATCGGCACGCCCTGCAGGCGGTCCAGCACCTTCTTGACCTCGGGACGAACCACCGCGAGCTTCCTCAGCATCTCCCGCGCCCTGGCGTAATCCCCCTGTGCCTGCAGCGTCATGATCTCGCGCGTCAGCATCGCCACGCCTTCCTTGATCCTGGCGGGATTCACTGCGAAGGCGTCGTCCTTGTCCACCGTGAACGCGCCGAAGTCCAGCAGCCAGTTGAGCTGCAGTGCGATGCCGCGGCCGTGGGCTTCATTCACGCCGAACCTGATCGATCGGAACGCCGACGCCAGGAACGTGTCATACATTGTCTCCTGGATCGACTTGTCCAGGACGCCCTTGTCCAGCAGGAGTTGGAGTGCGAACAGGCCGGAGATGTCGGCCTTCGCCTCTTCCATCGCGCTATAGGTCTCCTTCAGCTGCGCGCGAACGGTCGTGTCCCGGCCATCCACCTTGATTTGGTGCGGGCCCAGGCCGTGCATCAGCTCGTGCATCACGATGTGCGTGAAGAACGCGTCGAACGTCACGTTCTTCTGTTGCGCGGGCGACAGCACCTTCGCGGCGATAGGCGCCAGCACGAGCTTGAACTTGGCCTCCTGGATGTTCCGGAGCATGACGCGCTTGGCGCCCTTCTCCCGCACCACGCGCTCGTCGTTCGGCAGGTTGAATGCCGCCGTCTGGACGCCGCGGTTGCCGTCCCCTGCCGCCAGGATTACGTTCACCACGCGGATCGGCGCCATTCCGCCCAGCTTCGGGTTGCGGAGCTTCGGGTCGATGGGCAGGGTGTCCTCGATCCCCTGCAGCTCGGCGCTCAGCTTGGCCAGCTTCGCGGTCTCGGCCTCGTCACCGACGGCAATGAACGCCTCGAAGGCGGCCTTGGCGTTGAACCACTCGTCTTCGTAGACCTCGTACGGGCCGATGGTCGGCTCGATGCTCGCGTCGAGCTCCATCCACGCCACGTCGCTGGCGTAGTAGTCGTTGCTGAGGAAGGCGTCGGCGCGGCTGTCGAGAAACGCCTTCAGCGTGGGCTGCGCGGTCAGCTTTGCCGCCTCGCGCAGCAGCTCGGCCGCGCGTGCGAGTTCACCCTGGTACTCGACGCTGTAAGGAACGGCCTCGAACCCGGCCTTGCCTTTGACGGAGGTGGAGCGTCGGATCGTCGTGAAGAACCCATTGGCGCGAGTGCGATCAGCTTCCGACAGCGATGTCAGCCAGGCTTCGATGTCGGTCTTGGTCGCGCCTGCCGGGTAGAAGTTCGCCCCCTCCGGCTTCGGTGGAACGGCAGCGAGGAACGGCGTGTTGTGATCGAGCCGATCCCACGGTCCCTTGTTCAGGAGGAAGTAACGTGTGCGCGCCTGGCCGAGCGGCGATCGGTCGGTCAGCAGGTTCAGGAGCAGCCCCTCGTTGCCCGCCCACGCCTGGCGGAGGAACAGCGCGTCCATGATCCAGCCGGCTTGCACCAGCTTCGCGAGCGCCTGCTGCTCGTTGGCCGGCAGCTTGGACAGGTCGGCGCCGATCTCGGTGGGCGCGTACTGCGCGGTCGCCGCCTCCAGTTTCGCCTGTTCCGACATGGAAACCTCCTTGGCAGGCGCGGGCGCCGATGTCGGTGCGGGCGACGAACAGGCAGTCAGCGCCAGAACGACGAGCGACCCAAGCGCAGTCAACCGTTTCATGTGAAGCCTCTCGGGGAATGAAGTGCGGCCGGCGGCCGCCGTGGGCCTATTCTACCGGATGCCGGGGGACTTGGGCCGGTCCCGAATCGCGGTCTCCGCGTATCACACCGGTTTCTTGCCCCGACGACGAAGACTTCGCGCATAAGGCACTACGGCTTCTTTCCGCGCGCCCACTGCAGGTGTTCCTGCACCATCGGGTCGGTAAACGACCCCGACTCCGCATCGGGCCTGACCTCGTCGAGGACGCGGGCGGCCGCAGGGTCGGCACTGTTCCCCAGCGCGACCGCCAGGTTGCGACGAAGGCCGGCGGACTTGGCCCGGGTCATGGTCGACCCGCAGACGAGTTGCGCCAAACCCTCGTCCGTCCGGCGCCAGAGGTCGAGAAGCCGAGGGTGGTCCAGCCCCTCGCGCGGCTGCCATGCCGGGTCGTCGCTTCGCGCGGGCGACTGGTTCCACGGGCACACATCCTGGCAGATATCGCAGCCGAAGACATGCGTGCCAATCGGCGCGCGGAGCGCCTCTGGAATCTCGCGGCGAAGCTCGATGGTCAGGTACGAGAGACAGCGCGTGGCGTCGAGCACACGCGGCTCCACGATCGCGCCTGTCGGGCACGCCTCGAGGCAGAGCGCGCAGGTGCCGCACTGGTCAAACGCCGGGACGCCGGGCTCGAGCGTGAGGCTGCACACGATCTCGGACAGGAACAACCACGACCCGAGTTCGGGGTTGATCAGGCAGCCGTTCTTGCCAATCCACCCAAGACCGGCGTATTGCGCGTACACGCGCTCGTGGACCGGGCCGGTATCCACGTAGGCCAGCGCGTCAAACGGCGCGTCGTGCTGCGATCGCATCCAGGCGAGCAAGTCCTGCAGGCGACGGCCGATCACCTCGTGGTAGTCGTCGCCCCACGCGTAGCGGGACACAATCGCTTCACCAGGGTCCGCACTCTCGGTGGAGTACGGACGATCGACGTTGTAGACCGTGCCGGTGACGATCACCGACCGGGCAGAGGGCAGAACCCGGCGAACATCCTCGCGCTTGGCGGCCGTGCGCGGGAGGTAACCCATGTCTCCCGCGTAGCCGCGGGACATCCACTCGCGAATGCGGCGAAGCTCCGGGAACGACGCGGCCGGAGCGACGCCGCACAGATCGAAGCCGAGCGCGCGAGCGTGGTCCTTGACAAATTCCGCGGTCAGCATCGGAAAAGGGGGGCAGACCCCATCCTTCAGCGGGCTCCCACGAGTTGCCTGAGCACGTACGGCAGGATGCCTCCCGCCCGGTACGCCGCCAACTCCTCCGGCGTGTCAATTCGTGCGGTTGCCGTGAATGCCGCCACCGCGCCGTTGGCGGCGCGAGCCTGAATCTGGACGTCCGACATCGGCGCGAGCCCGGACGCGATCCCGGTGAGCGAGTAGGTTTCCGCCCCCGTCAACCCGAGGCTGGCCGCCGATTCCCCGTTCTTGAACTGGAGCGGCAGCACGCCCATGTTCACCAGGTTGCTGCGATGAATCCGCTCGAAGCTCTCGGCGATGACCGCGCGAACGCCAAGCAGCAGCGTCCCCTTGGCGGCCCAGTCGCGCGACGAACCGGATCCGTACTCCTTCCCCGCCAGGATCAGGAGCGGAACCTGTTCCTCCGTGTAGCGGACGGAGGCGTCGTAGATGGTCATCTGCCCCCCGTCCGGGAGGTGGCGCGTCCAGCCGCCCTCGGTGCCCGGGGCAAGCTGGTTCCTGAGGCGGGTGTTGGCAAACGTGCCCCGCATCATCACCTCGTGGTTCCCGCGCCGCGCGCCGTAGGAATTGAACTCGCGCGGTTCGATCCCGTGCGCAATCAGATACATCCCGGCCGGGCTGTCCGGCGGGATCGAGCCGGCCGGGGAGATGTGGTCGGTCGTCACGCTATCTCCCAGCCGCGCCAGCACTCGGGCATCGATGATGTCGGCGAGCGGGGCGGCCGACGACGACAGCCCTTCGAAGAACGGCGGATGGCGGATGTAGGTGGAATCCTCAGCCCAGACGAAGCGATCGCCGGTCGGCGCCTGCAGCCCTTGCCAACGCTCGTCACCCTTGTAGACGTCCGCGTAGACCTTGCGGAAGCTCTCGGGGGTCACCGCCCCGAGCAAGGCCGCCTGGATCTCGCGCTCCGACGGCCAGATATCCTGGAGGAAGACGTTGCTGCCCGCGGGGTCCTGCCCAATCGGCTCGGTGGTCAGGTCGATCCGCATGGTGCCGGCCAGCGCGAAGGCCACGACCAGCGGCGGCGACGCGAGGTAGGAGGCACGAACCTGCGATTGAATGCGTCCCTCGAAATTCCGATTGCCGCTGAGCACCGCGGCGACGACGAGGTCGCGCGCTTTCACCTCGGATGACACGGCGGGCGGCAGCGGCCCGCTATTGCCGATGCAGGTCGTGCAGCCGTAGCCGACCAGGTTGAAGCCGAGTTGGTCGAGATACGGCGTCAGCCCCGCCTGAGCGAGGTACCCGGTCACCGTCTTCGACCCCGGCGCGAGGCTGGTCTTCACCCACGGCTTCACCCGCAGGCCGCGCTCGACCGCCTTCTTGGCCAGCAGCCCCGCTCCGATCATCACGTTGGGGTTCGACGTGTTCGTGCAGCTGGTGATTGCCGCAATGACCACCGATCCGTGTTCAAGCCCTGGCGCGGTCGCCGTTGCCGCCGTGACGAGTGTGCCGTCGGCTCCTCCCGCCGCGGATGGCGTGACCGCCTTCCGGTCGGCCAGGGCCGTCGCGAGCGCCTGGTCGAACGATGCTTTCGCCTGGCTGAGCCTCACCAGGTCCTGCGGCCGGCCTGGGCCGGCGAGGCTGGGCTCGATCGTCGCCAGGTCCAGTTCGACTCGCTCCGCGTAATCCGCTTCGACCGAGTCGGACCCCGGGAACAAGCCCTGCGCCTTCGCGTACGCCTCCACCAGGCCAACGCGGCGCTCGTCCCGTCCTGTCAGCCGCAGGTAATCGAGCGTGACTTCGTCAATCGGGAAGATGGCGATGGTGGCGCCGTACTCGGGGCACATATTGCTGAGCGTGGCACGGTCGGCAATCGACAGGTGCTCGAGGCCCGGGCCGTAGAACTCCACGAACTTCCCGACCACGCCGTGCTTGCGCAAACGCTCGGTCATCGTCAGGACGAGGTCGGTCGCCGTCGCGCCGCCGGGCAAACGCCCGGTCAGTTTGAAGCCGAGCACGTCCGGGATCAACATCGAGATCGGCTGGCCCAGCATGCAGGCTTCGGCCTCGATCCCGCCGACGCCCCATCCGACCACACCCAACCCGTTCACCATCGTCGTATGCGAGTCGGTGCCGACGAGCGTGTCGGGATACGCCACCGCCCTGCCGTCCTCGACCACCTCGAACACCACGCGCGCAAGGTGTTCGAGGTTCACCTGGTGAACGATGCCGGTGTCGGGCGGAACGACTCGGAAATTGGCAAACGCGTCCTGGCCCCAGCGGAGGAAGACGTAGCGCTCGCGGTTGCGGGTGAACTCGAGGTCGGCGTTCAGCGCGAATGCCTCGGCGCGCCCGTAGTGATCGACCTGGACGGAGTGATCGATCACGAGTTCGACGGGCTGGATCGGGTTGATCCGCGACGGGTCACCGCCCAGACTGGCCACCGCGTCACGCATGGCCGCCAGGTCTACCACTGCCGGCACACCGGTGAAGTCCTGCAGCAGCACCCGAGCCGGCGTGAAGGCGATTTCCTTCCGCAGGCGAGCCGCCGGGTCCCAGTCGGCCAGGGCCGTGATGTCGTCGGCGCGGACGAACCGTCCGTCCTCGTGGCGCAGCAGGTTCTCGAGGAGGATCTTCAGCGCGTACGGCAACCGGGCCACGCGCGGGTGGCCCTTCTTCTCCAGAGCCGGGAGGCTGTGGATGCGCACCGGCCGGCCGTCGACGAGCAGGTCCGTCTCGGTCGAGAACGAATTGAGATGTGCCATGTGATCCGATTGTAGCCGGTATGGCCCTTGCCTTCCAGAAGGGGGCATGACGGAGCCAACTCGCCGTATACTGAGACGGCGTTGACTCCTTCCTCCGGAAAGGGGACCCACGTGGACGCGAGCATCCTCACCAACCTGTTTCACATCGGCAGCGACGCGCAGACCAGCGTCAGCCTCCTCGAAAAAGTCGTGCGGCCGGTGCTGGTGTACCTGTTCCTCGTCATCGGGCTGCGGCTGGCAGGCAAGCGGGAGTTGGCGCAGTTGAACGCCTTCGACCTCGTCGTCCTGCTCACGCTCTCGAACACCGTGCAGAACGCCATCATCGGCGCTGACAACTCGCTGCTCGGCGGAGTGATTGGCGCCACGACACTCCTGGTCTTCAATTTCTTCGTCGTCCGGTTCGCCTTCGCACACCCGCGCGTGGAACGATTCATCGAAGGCGACGCCGACATGCTGATGCGAAACGGGACCGTGATCGCCGAACGTCTTCGCGCCGAGGGGGTCACCGTCGGCGAACTGGAAGCGGCCGCCCGACGACAGGGGTTTCCCTCGCTCCGCGACGTCGACAAGGCGATTCTCGAGGCGAGCGGCGGCGTCACGTTCGTAGCGAAGAAGCCGCGGGCGCAGGAGGCCAGGCACCAGGACCTCATGAAACGGCTCGACGACCTGTCGGTGGAGATGAAAGCCATTCACGCCAGACTGGAGGACACGCGGCCATGAACATGGGAAAGATCGTCGGTTCGACGACGCTGGTCGCACTGGTGATGGCCGGCCTCGTCGTCGCAAGCGGGCAGGATCTGGGGTCAGCGAGGAGGCAGGACATGGGAATTGCGGCGCGACAGGAACTGAAGACCTCCGTGGGGCAGGACGTCAGCCCTGCCCGGCCGCGTGCACGCGATCTCGGCCTGGCTCCAGGGGTCTTCTCTCCAGGGCCGCTCAACGCCATTACCGATGTCGCGGGCGTGCGCGTGGGCCACACGACGATCGTCGAGGGCGACAACGTCCGCACCGGCGTGACGGCAATTCTTCCGCACGCCGGCAACCTGTTCCAGGACAAGGTGGCGGGCGCGGTCTTCGTCGGGAACGCGTTCGGCAAACTCGCCGGCTCCACGCAGGTCACCGAACTCGGCACGGTCGAGACGCCCATCGTTCTGACCAACACGCTTGCCGTGGGCACGGCCGTGGACGCGGTTGTCCGCTACACGATCGCGCAGCCAGGCAACGAGCGCGTGCAGTCGGTCAACGCCGTGGTTGGCGAGACGAACGACGGCGGGCTCAACGACATCCGTGGGCTGCACGTGACGCGCGACCACGTGCTGGCCGCCATTGCGCGCGCGGCGGAAGGCCCCGTCGAGGAGGGGTCGGTCGGCGCCGGCGCCGGCACACAGTGTTACGGCTGGAAGGGCGGGATCGGAACCGCGTCGCGCATCCTGACAGCCCGGCACGGCGGTTACACGCTGGGGGTCCTGGCACAAACCAATTTCGGCGGCGTGCTGACCATGGCGGGCGCGCCCGTCGGGCGCGAGCTTGGACGCTATGCCTTTGGGCCGGCGCAGCCCGGCCGCCCCGACGCCTCACCGAACCCCGACGGCTCCTGCCTGATCGTCGTGGCGACCGACGCCCCGCTGGACGCGCGGGACCTCCGGCGCCTCGCGGCGCGGGCGGTGTTCGGTCTGGCCCGCACCGGCTCGTCCTACAGCAATGGCAGCGGCGACTTCGCGGTGGCGTTCACCACGTCGCCGGAGATGCGGACCAGGTTCGGAGAATCACAACCGCGCCAGCGTACGGTGCTTCCCCCCGACGGGGTGTCGCCCCTGTTCCAGGCGGCGCTCGAGGCGACGGAGGAAGCGGTGTACAACTCGCTGCTCCGCGCAACCTCCGTCACCTCCCGTCAACAGACGGTGGAGGCCATCCCGATCGACAAGGTGACGGCGATCCTGAAGAAGTACAACGTGGTGCGGTGAGGGCAGGAGACCCTCGGCCGCACCCGCCTCGGCGGGGTGTAGAATGCCAGCAGCCTTCTCGGACCTGGTCATGCACGACGCCATCCGCCCGCTCCTCGATTGCCTGCGCACGCGGTGCCAGCAGCACTACGGCGACCGCCTGATCTCGCTCCTCGGCGACCTGCCTGCGCTCATCGACGCATCGTCCTGGCTGCGCAAGGAGCGCGAGTTCTCCTTCTACGGCGACATCGATTTCATTCCCACGGAACGCTATACCCGCGACGATGCCGAACGGGCGATGTCTGCCGCACGCCTGGCGGCGAAGGCCGCGGCGTCGGTGATTCCCCTTCCAGAGTAATCCCGGTCCCGTGACGCCAGTCGAGCGGCTGCACGGACACGACGCCGCCCGCGCGACGGCGGGGCGCTGGTAGCCTCTGTCCGATACGACCCGTCTCCTCTGGCTTTCAGCCTTCCGGCCGTCCGCTTCAGCGCCTCGATGCCGGCGTCCTTTGGGTGCAGGCCCCGCCGCGTAGGTCGTCATCAGGACGGCGCGGTGCGTCGGGTGGTGCAGGCAGGAGAGCAGCCGTGTCGGAACTGGCGCGTCCGGCGTTTTGGATCTCGCGTAGAATGAGCGAGCTGCAGGTGCCGGAATTCCCGTTAACGGAGATCTGAGTCCACCCTCCGGTGCGAGCATCGCCCCCGCCACGCTCGACGTCACCTGCGGTCCTCCATTGACGCCCCTGCCGACGGGGGGCTAGGATGCGAAGTGGGTTCCGCTGAATCGATTGTCACCGACACATGGAACGATATCCCGGTCTGACTCCTGTTCCCGACCGCATTCGCCGCCTCGAAGAGCTCGCCTGCGATCTCTGGTGGAGCTGGCACTACCGCGCGCGGGACCTCTTCAGGCGCCTCGATTACCGGCTGTGGCGCGAGACGGCCCACAACCCGGTGCAGATGTTACGGCTGCTCGGCCGCGACCTCCTGGAGCGCGCCGCCCGGGACCGCGGCTTCCTCGCGATGTACGACAGTGTCGTCCACGACCTGGACCTCGCCCGGTCGGCGAAGGACACCTGGTGGTCGCAGCGCTACGGCCCGGCGGCAAAGGGCGCGAAGGTGGCCTACTTTTCGGCCGAGTTCGCCCTGCACCAGTCATTGCCGCTCTATGCCGGTGGCCTCGGCGTGCTCGCCGGCGACACGTGCAAGGAGGCGAGCGACCTCGGCGTGCCTCTGGTGGGCATCGGGTTCATGTACCCGCAGGGGTACTTCCACCAGCACGTCTCGGCCGACGGGTGGCAACAGGAAGCCTACGAGCGCCTCGACTGGCTCGACGCGCCGATCGAGCCAGCCGTGCGCGCCGACGGCTCCCCGTGCGTGGTCGCCGTGGCGCTCGGCGATCGGACGGTGAGCCCGCCGTGACGACTCCGCCGGGCGAGTTGATATACATGAACACGTCCTTCTTCGGATTTTCCGATTCGAGGAACAGCAGCTGGGCGGTGATCAGCGAGGCCATGCCATCCTCGACCACACCGGTGACGAAAATGATCCG
>JANYLG010000076.1 GCA_025363775.1 Acidobacteriota bacterium
GGCGGTGGCGGCCACAAGAACGCGTCAGGGTGCACCGTCCTTGGCAGCCTCCCCGACGTGCGCCTGCAGGTGATGCCACTCGTCGAAGCCGCCATCGAGCGGGCGACGCAGACGCAGGGCTGATGGACGGTGTCCTCGTCATTGACAAGCCCGAAGGGCCGACGTCCCACGACGTGGTGGCGAGGGCCCGTCGACTCCTCGGCACCCGCGCCATCGGGCATACCGGTACGCTCGATCCCATGGCCACCGGGGTGCTCGTCCTGGTCGTCGGCCGCGCCACCCGCCTCGCGCAGTTTCTCTCGGAACAGCCCAAGGCCTACGACGCCACCGTGCGTCTGGGGCTCGCGACCGACACCTGGGACCGCACCGGCACGCCTGTGGCCTCGCCATCCCCGGTGTCGATGCCCGATGCCGCCGAGATTTCGGCCAGCCTGGCTCGCTTCCTCGGCGTGCACCTGCAGCTGCCGCCGTCGTTTTCCGCCAAGAAGATCGAGGGCGTTCGCGCGCACGTGCTGGCGCGAAGGGGCGAGGCGGTGGCCATCGCCCCGGCAACCGTTGAGTTGCACGCGTGCGAACTGCTGGAGGTGCAGCTGCCGCTGGTTCACATTCGCCTCCGGTCGTCTGCCGGTTACTATGTCCGATCTCTTGTCCATGAGCTCGGAGGGCACCTGGGATGCGGCGCCTGCCTCGAGAGCCTTCGGCGCACCGCCAGCGGCGAGTTCGGGCTGGAGGACGCTGTGGCGCTGAGCGCGCTGGAAGAGCATCCCGACGACGCGGCCGGGCGACTCGTTCCGATGGAGCGCCTCCTGCCCCATCTGCCTGCAGTCCCGCTCGACGAAGAGGACGCCCGCCGAGCCGGGCACGGCAACGAGATCATGATCCCGGCGTTCCGCGCGTCCGCACTCGCCGGCCTCACGACTGTGCGGCTCATGGCTCCAGATGGGAGCCTTCTCGCCATCGCGAGGGCGACCGGGCGACCCGGCGTTTTGCATCCCGCCGTGGTCCTGAAGTAAGATGTTGGATCTGTTGGATTCTCGAGAATCCATGTAAGCAGCAGGCAGTGGACGGCAGGCTTTGACGTGCGACCATCGCGTCGATGCCTGCCGTCCACTGTCTACTGTTTACCGTGTGGGCTGAACGGCGGTCCGGTCCCGGCAATCCTGCCGCTCTGGGCCGTGCGTGGAGGTGATGATACCGTGGCACTGAACAAGGAACGCAAGACGGAACTGATCGGCACCTACAAGACGCATGAGGGGGATACCGGTTCGCCGGAGGTCCAAGTGGCCATTCTCAGCGAACGGATCAACTACCTGACCCAGCACTTCAAGGTACACGCCAAAGACCACCATTCGCGGCGCGGCCTGTTGCAGCTCGTCGGCCAGCGGCGCCGGCTGCTGGATTACCTCAAGCGGAAGGATACCGAGCGCTACGCGGACTTGATCCGCCGTCTCGGCATCCGCAAGTAGCACGCCGCCGGTCTGCGGCCGCTCCAGGCTCCGGCCCGGGGCGGCTGCCGTCAGGATGCGTTCCCTCACGTGCCGACTCATCACCTGCTGACCCTTCACGCGGCAACAGCGAGATCCCGCCGCTGGCTTCGTGGTGTCTCCTCCGGGGTCCATCCCACGTCCGCATCACCTGGGGCGCGCGCGTCGCGCCATCGAGGCAAAGTTTATGTACAAGCGTGAAATCACCGTCGGCCAGAACGTCCTGTCCATCGAGACGGGCAAGCTGGCCAAGCAGGCTAACGGCTCGGTTGTCGTCCGTTACGGGGACACCGTGGTGCTGGTCACCGCCTGCTACGCATCCACCGAGCGCCAGGGGATCGATTTCCTGCCGCTCACCGTGGACTACCGGGAGTACACCGCCGCGTCGGGCCGCATCCCCGGCGGTTTCTTCAAGCGCGAAGGCAAGCCGAGCGAGAAAGAAGTGCTGACGAGCCGCTGCATCGACCGGCCGCTCCGCCCGCTGTTCCCGTCCGGCTGGCGCCACGAGACCCAGGTCATCGGCCTGGTGCTCTCCGCCGACACCGACAACGACTCGGACGTGCTCGCGATTACCGGCGCATCGGCCGCGCTGGCGCTCTCGGAGATCCCGTTCAAGAAGACGATTGCCGCCGTGCGCGTCGCGCTGATCGGCGAGGAGTTCGTCATCAATCCGACCTTTCCGCAGCGCCGGGACGCGCGCCTCGACATCATCGTGGCGGGCAGCCGTGACGGCCTGGTCATGGTCGAAGCGGGCGCCAAGATCGTCACCGAGGACCAGGTGGTCAACGCGCTCGAGGCCGGCCACGCCGCCATCAAGCAGATCGTGGACATGATCGACAAGATGGCGCAGGAGGCCGGGAAGAAGAAGATCGAGGCGCCGAAGAAGGAAATCGGCCGCGACTTCTACCGCGAGGTCGAGGAGAAGGTTCTGCTTCCGCTCAGCGAGGCGATGCAGGTCCGGGACAAAATCGAAAGCTACGCCGCCGTGGACCAGATCCTCGGGGAACTGGTCGCCTCGGTGCCGGAACAGGAAGTGCAGCGCCGAAGCGAGGCGAAGGCGATCTTCAAGGAACTGAAGGAGAAGGTGCTCCGCGACGCGATTCTCGACCGCGGCGTGCGCCTCGACGGCCGCGCCTTCGACCAGATCCGCCCGATCTGGATCGAGGTCGGTGTGCTGCCGCGGACGCACGGATCGGCCGTGTTCACGCGCGGTGAAACGCAGGCGCTCGTCACCGTGACGCTCGGTACGGCCGATGACCAGCAGAAGGTCGAGATGGTCACCGGCGAAGTGTACAAGCGCTTCATGCTGCACTACAACTTTCCACCGTTCTCGGTTGGCGAGGTCGCGTTCCTGCGCGGCCCCGGCCGTCGCGAGGTGGGTCACGGCGCGCTCGCCGAGCGGGCGCTGGCACCCATGCTCCCGCCCGAGGAGAAGTTCCCGTACACCGTCCGCGTGGTGTCCGAGATCCTCGAGTCGAACGGGTCGTCGTCGATGGCGACGGTCTGCGGCGGGTCGATGGCGCTGATGGACGCTGGCGTGCCGCTCCTCGCGCCGGTCGCCGGCGTGGCCATGGGCCTGGTGATGAACGAAGCCACCGGCAAGTACGCCGTGCTGAGCGACATCGCCGGCGCCGAAGATCACTACGGCGACATGGACTTCAAGGTGACCGGCACCGCCGAGGGGATCACGGCCCTGCAGATGGACATCAAGGTGACGGGCGTCACCTCGGCCATCATGCGCGAGGCCCTCGAGCAGGCCCGGCGCGGACGCCTCCACATCCTCGACAAGATGCAGGAGACGCTGAACGCGTCACGCACGAACATCTCCACGTACGCACCGCGCATCGTCACCATCCAGATCCCGGTGGACAAGATCCGTGACGTCATCGGGCCGGGCGGCAAGGTGATCCGCGGGATTATCGAACGGACCGGCGTGAAGATCGACGTCGAGGACGATGGGCGCGTGAACGTGGCGTCGGCCGACGAGGAATCGGCGCAGCGGGCGATTGCGATCATCCAGGAACTGACCGCCACTCCCGAGTTGAATAAGTCGTACCTCGGCACGGTGCAGCGAATCACCGACTTCGGCGCGTTCGTCGAGATCATGCCGGGCGTCGATGGCCTGCTCCACGTCTCGGAGATCGCCAAGCACCGCGTGCAGGACGTCCGGAACGAGCTCAAGGAAGGCGAGCAGTTGATGGTGAAGGTCATCAACATCGACCCGAGCGGAAAGGTCCGCCTGAGCCGCAAGGCGTTGCTGGAAGGGCCAGACGCCCCGGCCGACGGCGAAGGGTCGGCGCCGCGCAGTCATGAACCGCGCGAGCACGGCCCGCGCTCCGACGGTCCGCCGCCCCCGAGGGGCGATCGCGGACGGCGTCACTAGGTTGTTGGTCCAGGGCGGGCCTTCGGGCCCGCCAATCGTCATCGGATTTATATGCCACAAACGCTTCGTCACAGCCGTGCGGCGCTGTTATCGATGGCGGGCGTATGCCTCGCCGGGGTCATCGGCGTCGCGTTCGCACATGCAAACGCGCGGGACAACACGACGGTGGCGCGACGCCCGGCGCCGACACGGCCGGTCGCCGGACAGGACGAGGCGCTGAAACCGCACGCGTGGCGCATCGTGGCCAGTAAGTACAGCTTCTCGGTGCCCCGCATCGAGGTCCAGCAGGACGACCTCGTCGAGATCACCCTCGAGACGGCCGACATCCCCCACAGCTTCACCATCGACGAACCCTACCGGATCGCCAAGCGTGCCACGCCAGGCCACCCCGTGGTCTTCGAGTTCCGCGCCGACAAGGCGGGTGCCTTCGACTTCTACTGCAATCTGAAGGCTGACGACGGCTGCCGGGCCATGAAGGGGACGTTGATCGTGAAGGCGAAGCGGTAAAGCGGACAGCAGTCAGCGGACAGCGGAAACCATAGGGGCGACCGGCTGGTCGCCCGGTGCCCGTGCTGCGTGCCAGGTGATCGCTGATCGCTGTCAGCTGCGAGCTGGCGGCTGGCGGCTGTCCGCCCATTGGCGGGCCGCAGCAATCCGTTCGGCGACGGGCGGGTGCGTGTAGAACAGCCAGCGCGCCAGGCGTGAGGGGCGTTCCTCCGCCAGGTTCTGCACGCCCAGTCGCTGCATGGCCGTCGCGAAGGCCACCGCATTCCCGGTCAACTCAACGGCAAACCGGTCGGCCGCGCGTTCCATGCTCCGCGACAGCGCGTTGACAACGGGCAGCAGGACAAGGGAGAGCAGGCCGACAGCCAGCAGCAACACCGGGAGGCCGGCGACATCCGACACTCCGGACCATCCAAGTCCCGGGGCGAGCGCCACCATCACCCGGCTCGCCACGAACAGTCCCAACGCGATGACGAGGGTCTGAACCGCGATGCCGCGCCAGAGGTCGTGGCGCACCTGGTGCCCCAGCTCGTGCGCCAGGATCAGCTCGATCTCCTCATCGGGATGGCTGGCCAGCAGGGTGTCTGACACGAGGAGCCGGCGGGTCCTGCCCAGGCCGGCCAGCGCGGCGTTCGCCTTCCTGGTCTTGTCGCTCACCTGCCACTCGCAGGCATCGGTGACGGCCACCCCGGCCCGCCTCGACAGCTCCAGCAACCGCTCCCGAAGTTCGGGCCGGCCGAGCGGGCGAAACGTGAAGAAGATGGGGAGCAGCAGCACCGGCGCCAGCTGCGTCAACACCACCGCCACCGCGGCGAAGCCGGCGGCGGCAATCGCCCACCACCAGCCCGGAGACGTCCGCATCGCGAGGTACAGGAGCTCGCAGCCGGCGAACGAGAAGACCGCGCCGAGCGCCCCACCCTTCAACTGGTCAATCCCCCACCCGCCGATCGTCTCGGTCGACAGGCCGTAGCGGTGCTCGAGGAGATAGGATCGATAGAACGAGATGGGCACCGCGCCGATTTCGTGGATGAGCGCGAGCAGGCCGACGTAGGCCAGGACAACTGCCGAGGGGAACAGCCAGGATGGGCTCGACAAGGCGGCGATGCGTTCCGCGACGCCCCTGAGCCAGAGGGAAGCAGGCGTGGCAGCCAGGAGCAACAGCAGCCCTGCGCTCCAGGCCGTCGAGACGACGGCCGCCCGGCGGCCCAGCTTGTGGTACCGGGCGGATCTGTCTTCGTTCACTTTCCCGTAATCTGGACCTTTCCGTTCGTCGTGTCAATCACGACTCTCGGCCCGCCGCCGTTGACACGTCCCTCGACGCGACGACGAGTGACTTCGCCGCCTTCGAGCTTCAGGCCGTCCACAGAGATCCGCCCGTTGAGACAACTGGCCTGCACGTCGGCCTTCGCGCTCGATGGCATCGTCAGCTCGACGGTTCCGTTCACGGTCTCCGCACGGATGCCCCCTGCCGCAACGGCATTGACGTCCAGCCGGACTGAACCATTCGTCGTCGAGGCGTCGATGGCGCCCGTGAGTTCGCGCCCGCGCACGGTGCCGTTGGTCGTTTCGGCCCTTACGGTGCCCTTGATCGCCACGATGTCCACGGTCCCGTTCGAGTTCTGCAGCCGGACGTTGATCGACGCGGGCACCTTGATGTGGTACTTCACCTCGATGCGCCGTCCGTGGACACCGGGCGCCTTGGTCTCGAGTCGGACGCGGTTGGCGCTGACCTCCTCGCCGATTTCGATCTGCGCCAGGAACGACTTGGCCTCCTCGTCGGTCATGGCGCGGGCCGTCCGCTCGGCGACCACTTCAACCTGCGATCCCTCGGACCCGACGATGTCGATGCCGCCGTTGGTGTTGACGATTTCCACCTGGCCGCCGGCGGCCATGGGGTACGACCGGGTCCATTGATCCTGGGCCCTTCCTTTCGCGTCCAGGCTGGATACCACGACATCACAGGCCGACAGGGTCGCGGCGGCGGCGATGACGGCGATCAGGCGAGCGGCGTGAGCGATCCTCCGAGTGGCATGCATAGCAAGGGTGCCTCCTGCAGGAATATACGCTCGGAAGGACCGCCGGGTTCAGAAATTCCGGCAGCGGGCGTCAATTGAGCTTCACAGAGATCAGCTTGGACACGCCCGGCTCTTCCATCGTCACGCCGTAGAGCCGGTCGGCGATTTCCATCGTCTTGCGGCTGTGGGTGATGATGATGAATTGGGTCTGCTCCTGCATCTGCTTGAGAATCTCGATGAAACGCCCGATATTCGCGTCGTCGAGCGGGGCGTCGATCTCGTCGAGCACGCAGAACGGGCTGGGCTTGTAGCGGAAGATCCCGAACATCAGCGCGATGGCGGTCAGGGCCTTCTCGCCGCCCGAGAGCAGCTGGACACTCTGGAGGCGCTTGCCTGGCGGCTGGGCGACGATCTCGATGCCGCTCTCGAGCACGTCCGTCTCGTCGATCAGGGTGAGGCCGGCGCGGCCGCCGCCGAACAGGACGGCGAAGGTCTCCTGGAAGTTCTGGTTGACGATGGCGAACGCCTCGCGGAAGCGCTCCTTGCTCGTCTCGTCGATCCGCTTGATCGCCTCGCCGGTCGCGGCGATCGACTCGCGGAGGTCCTTGCGCTGGACGGTCAGGAAGGTGTGACGAGTCTCGAGCTCGTCGAACTGCTCGATGGCCATCATGTTGACCGGGCCAAGCCGGTCGATCTTCATCTTCAGCCCGGCAATGGCCTCGTCTGGAGTCGCTGGCGGCACTGTTGCCCCGACTGCGGCCGCCGCCAGAATTGCCGCTTCGGCACCGAGGCTGGCCCCGCCTTCAGCCACGCCACCCGCTACCGCTTCGCCTTCTTCTTCGCCCGTCTCGTCTTCCGGCTCGTCGGCCATCGCCTGGCCTGGAGCGACGTGTCCCTCGCGTTCGGCCTCCTCGACTTCGGCCATCACCTGGTCGAGGGTTGCCTGGACCGCCTCCACGCAGGTGGAGGCCAGGTGCGTCAGATCGGACTCCCCGGTCACGCGGGCCAGGTCGAGCTCGCCGACCTCGGCGCGAAGCGCGTCGAGCGCCTTGCGCGACTCCCGAATGTCGCCTTCCTGCGTCTCGCTTTCCTGCCGAAACGCCGTCAGCCGATCGTCCGCCTCGCGGACCTCGCCGCGCAGCCGCTCGAGATCCTGGAGGTCGAGATCGAGCTGCCGCTTGCCGTCCTCGATCGCCTGCCGCAGGTCGGACTGTCGCTGCTGGTTCTGGCGGGCTTCTTCCTGGCGCGCGCCAAACCGCGATTCGAGCTCGGCGATCGCTTCTTCCTGGCGCGCCACGTCGGCGAGCAGCGCGGTCGCCCGCTCCACCAGCCCGGCGTGCGCCGCCCGCGCGTCGGCGACGCGCCGGCTGATGATCTCGGATGCCTCGCGCGCCTCCAGGAACTGACGCTGCGCCAGCGCAAGCCGCTCGTCAGCCGCCAGCCGCACTTCCTCATGCCGCGCGACGGACGTTCGCGCCTCGATCTCGCGCGCTTCGAGCGTCCGGCGTTCCTCCTGCGCGCGGGCGCTCTCGGTCGCGAGCACGTCCACCTTCCGCATCAACCGGTCGCGGTTCTCGTTGGCCTTCGCCACGAGCGCCTCGAAGCCCACGATCGCCTTCTCCTGAGAGTGGGCGTCGGCGATGAGGCTCGAAATCTCCTGCGTGAGCCGATCAATCGTCGAGGAGACGACCGCGGTGTGTTCCGCCAGCCGCGCGAGCAGCTCGCGAATCTCGCCGACCCGATCGCGGAGTTCCTTGATCTCCCGCTTCGTCGAGAGGATCCCGCGAGACTCCTCGCGCACGCCGCCGTAGACGAGGTGCGCGCCGCGAAGGACGTCGCCGTCGAGCGTGACGACAGGAAGGTCGGTCTCGAGAGAGGCCGATGCGGCCTGCGCGAACGACGAGGCGATCCAGGCGTGTCCGATCGCCTGCTGGATGAAGCGGGCATACTCGCCGCCAATCCGTACGACCGAAGCCATCGCCACGAGACCGGGCGCCGGGGAGTCGGGCTGGCCGTCGATCCGCGGGTTCACGCCGCCGACCACGAGGAACCCGCACCGCCCGGCGTTGTGTTCACGCACCAGCGCCAGGCCGCGGGCGGCTTCATCGTGGTCAGGCACCAGGACGTGCTGCAGGAGATCGCCCAGATACGCTTCGACGGCCCGCTCGTAGCCGCGCTCGACTTCGAGGTCGTCCGCCAGGGAACCGAACTGCCGGATTCCGGCGGTCTCATCGGCCAGCAGGAACCGAGCCGCATCCCCGTATTGCGCGCGCGCGGCCTCGAGCTCCTCCAGCGATTTCAGACGCGCCTCGACGCTCGCCAGTTCCTGCTCGCGGGCACGCGTGTCCTGGCGCCACTGTTCCTGCTCCTCGCGCGCCTCGGCCAGTTCCGCCTGGCGGGCCTCGCCGTCCGTGCGAACATGATCCAGCCGCGCCTGCGCCTCTGACAGCTGGCGGCGTCCGGTGTCGAGATCCGCCTGCAGGCGCGCGTCCTCGACTTCCACGTCGGACCGCTCGGCCTCGAGACGCGACAATTCCTCTTCGACCCGCTGGCGGGCGGCCGTGGCGTTGTCGATCGCGTGCTGGAGCGAGCTGATTGCACTCAGCGCGAGGTACACCTCCTGCCGCCGCTGCTCGACTTCACCCTCGAGCGACTGGAGGCCACGATACGCCGTCTCGTAGGCGGCATGGTCGGCCGCCAGCACTGCCGACGCCTGCTCGCGCTCGCCGGCGGCCCGTTCCGCCGCCTCGCGCCGCTCGACCAGCGCCTGCCGCACCGGCTCGCGCTTGGCCTCGATCAGCGCCAACTCGTCGGCGATCTCGCCGCTGCGCCCCTCGAGGCCGACCAACTGCTGCTCGCTGAAGCTGAGATGATTTTGCCGGCGATCGATCTCCAGTTCCCGCGCATGCCCGTCCTCGCGCACTGCGGTCGCGTGAGCCTCGGCCAGCGCCAGGGCCAGGCGGGTTCGCGCGAGCCCTTCTTCCGCCGCGGAAAGGCGTCCCGCGGCCGCTGCCTCGGCGGCGCGCCGATCGATCAGCCGGGCACGCGCCGACTCGATGGCCTCTGCCAGCACCCGGTACCGCCGCGCGAAGACCACCTTCTCCCAGCGGCGCAATTCCTCGCGAAGCCGCTTGTAGCGGCGCGCCTTCGCCGCCTGCCGCTTCAGCGCGGCCCGCTGCTTGTCGACTTCGAAGATGATGTCGTCGATGCGGGTGAGGTTCTGCTGCGATGCCTCGAGCTTCAACTCGGCCGTGCGCCGACGCGCCTTGTACTTCGTCACGCCCGCCGCTTCCTCGATGAGCTGCCGCCTGTCGGTCGGCCGCGTGCTGAGGATCTGGCCGATCTTTCCCTGCTCGATGATCGCGTAAGCCTTGGCGCCAAGCCCGGTGTCCATCAGTAACTCGTGCACGTCCTTGAGGCGCACCAGCTCGCCGTTGATCAGGTACTCGCTTTCACCCGACCGATAGAGCCGACGCGTGACCTCGACGTCACGCGCCATCACCGGTTCGATGTCGTCGGGATCGGCGGGGTCGGGGGTTCGCGCCTTCTCGCTGATCGACGTCACGCCCGACAGCATCAGGCGGACTTCGGCGGCGCCGGTCGCCTTGCGCGCCTCGCTGCCGTTGAAGATCACGTCCATCATCTGGTCCCCGCGCAAGCTCTTGGCGCTCTGCTCGCCCAGAACCCAGACGATGGCGTCGGCGACGTTGCTCTTTCCGCAGCCGTTCGGTCCGACGATGGCCGTCACGCCGCGGTCGAACGCCAGCTCCGACCGGTCGGAAAAGGACTTGAACCCGGAGATTTGAAGCTTCTGCAAACGCATCGACGCAACCCCTGCACCAGCACGAAGTCAGGTCTTGACTGTTTGGCGAAACGCCGACAGTCAAGACCTGACCCCATCAGACAGAAACAGCCGCGCGAGGCGGGTCGAAACACCTGCCTGCTCGAGCGGCCGAACCTCTCTCGAACCTGACGGAGCCTGAGCGCTTACGACTCGGGCAGAAAACACCCCAGGCCTGGCTGGCCACCAGCCGGCACCCAGCCGTTGGCCAGTCTAGCAAGTACAAGCTCTTGTGGCAAGCGTCCAAAAGGGCCCAACCCCTAGTTGCTGTTGGTCTTGATTCCCTTGGACTTCCGCATCTCGGCCAACCGCTCCGCTTCGGGGAACAGCTGCAAGGCAAACTGGGCCTGCGGGTCCAGAGATAGCAGGTTGCGGCGGGCCTCGGACAGGCCGAACAGGGCCATGTCGATGTCGTAGTGGAGCATCGCCCGGATGAACTCGGCGTCCCTGGCGAACGACTCCTCGTCCACATTGACCTTGAGGGTCACCAGGAACTCCCTGAACTCCTTCAAGGTCGCATCGTCCACCGTGAAGCCGCGGGCCACCAGCTTCTGACTTGGGCGCGGCGCAATCCGGGTGTCACCTGCCGCCACGTACCGCTCGGCGAACGTCCCGAACGCCTGCCGGGCGTAGAGCTGGCGTCCGAACCGGGTCGGGTTGAACCCCTCGACCGGGCCGTCCAGGCGCTTGTCCGGCTCGATGCCGCCGCCGCTGTAGACCTTCCGGCCCCCGTCGGTGTATCGCAGGTCGGCCGCAGGGTGCGTCTTGGGCGTTTGATCGCGAAGCGTGTAGTTGAGGTACTCGTCGAAGGTGCCGTCCCACGGACGCTGGATCAGCCGCTTGCTCGGTGTAAAATACCGGGCCGTCGTCAGCGCGAGACCCGCGCCCTCGCTGATCCGGTAGACCGACTGCACCAAGGCCTTGCCGAACGTCGTCTCGCCGACGATCAAACCGCGGTCGTGATCCTGCAACGCCCCGCTGACGATCTCGGACGCGCTCGCGCTGGTGCGGTTCACGAGCACGATCAGCGGGATGTCGGTGTACTCGCTTCGTTCGGTGGCCACGTAGTCCTGGTCCGAGTTGGGGACCCGGCCGCGCGTGTAGACGATGAGCGAGCCTTGCGGGAGGAAACGGTTCGACACCTTGATCGCCTGGTCGAGAGGCCCGCCGGGATTCCCGCGCAAGTCCAGGAGCAGCCGCTTCATGCCGTTGGCCTTGAGGTCGTGCAAGGCGATCCCGAGGTCGCGGTCGGTGTGCTCGGCAAAATCCTGCACCCGCACGTAGCCGGTCTGCTTATCGACCATGAACGTGGCGGTAATCGACGGAATGTTGATCTCGTCGCGCGGCACCTGAATGTCGATCAACTGGTCGTACCCAGGTCGCTTCAACGAGACCTGCACCAGCGTGCCTTTCTCGCCCCGCAGCCTCCCGACGACCATGTCGGACAAGGCCGCCCCCTTGAGGGGCTTGCCCTGTGGGTCCGTCCAGGACTTGATCTCCTCGCCGCCGATGCGCGCGATGACGTCGCCGCGGCGGATCCCCTTCTTGTAGGCGGGCGTGCCCTCGAAGAGCGAGACGACGTTGACGTCGCCGTCGATGACCTGGATGGTGATGCCGAGGCCGTAGTAGTGCCCTCCCTGGCGCTCGCGCATCTGCGCGTAGTACTTGGGGTCCATGAAGCTCGAGTGCGGGTCGAGCGTCTGGAGCATGCCGCCGATCGCACCGTAGACGAGACGGGCGGAATCGACCTTGTCGATATAGTTCGCCTCCACCGCGCCAAGGGCGGCGGTGAACGCGCGGTAGTCCTGGACGCGCTCGGCCGTGGCCAGCGCGTTGCGGCCCAACAGGCCTCCCACGAGGGCGCACACGACGATCGCGAACACGGCGGCCGAGAAGACTCCGTATCTGCGCATGAAATCGATGCTAGCAGATAACCTATGGTGTCGCAACGACTTCCGGCAGCTCGAGACAGGGCGCGAAGCTTGACCTTTGTCGCGGCGGACTCCTATAATAGATTGAGGGTTCCAACCGTCGAGGTATCTCAGCGAACACGCCAGCGGTGGTCCGCGGCGGGCGACCGCATCTTCAGTCACCGCGCGCGCTTCCAGCCTGGTGCGGAGCGCAGGATCGGGGAGTACGTACCATGTTTGGCTCCATCGGCATGCAGGAACTGATCGTCATCTTCGTGGTTGCGCTGATCATCTTTGGTCCGCGCCGCCTGCCCGAACTCGGTAAGTCTCTCGGCAAGAGCATCGCCGAGTTCAAGCGCGCCTCGAACGAGCTGCGCAACACGCTCGAGGACGAGATCAGGGTGGACGAGCAGCGACAGACCAAGGCTGCCGACGTTCCGACCCCGACCCCGGCCTCACCGGCCGACGCCTCGGTATCGACCGGCGACCATCCGGTTCAGCACGGCTGATGTCGCTCCTGCCATTTCCCCGTTCGTCCGAGGAGCCCACGCCCGACGACCGGGACGGCTGGGGCAATTCGCCCCTCGAGGGCGGCGGCGCGAAGATGACCTTCCTCGAGCACCTGGACGAGTTCCGGAAGCGGATGATCATCAGCGCGGCTGCCGTCGGCGTTGGCTGCATCATCGCGTTCACGTTCGTCGACAAGATCTACCGCTTCGTGATGGACCCCCTGTACCGGCTGCTGCCGAAAGGGAGTCAGTTCGTCTACAACGAACCCACGGAGGCGTTCGTCCTCTACGTGAAGATGGCGCTGCTTGCCGGCGTCATCATCGCGGTGCCGGTCATCCTGTGGCAGGCCTGGCTGTTCATCGCGCCGGGGCTCTACGTGAAGGAGAAACGGCTCGCGATACCGTTCGTCACCCTGTCGACCGCGGGCTTCGTCGGTGGCGCCGCGTTCACGCACTACCTGCTGTTCCCGTGGATGTGGATCTTCTTTGGGAGCTTTGCCACCGACAAGCTGTCGTTCCTTCCTCGAATCGAGCCGGTGTTCGCCATCTACGTGAAGATGGTGCTGGGCATGGGGTTGGTCTTCCAGATGCCGGCCCTCGTCTACTCGCTGGCACGCATCGGCCTCGTCACGGCCAGGTTCCTGATCAAGAACTTCAAGTACGCCATCCTCATCATTTTCATCGCGGCGGCCGTCATCACGCCGAGCGGTGACATGCTCACGCAGACACTGTTCGCCATGCCGATGATCGGTCTCTACATCATCAGCATTGCGATCGCCTGGATCTTCGGCAAGCGCCGACCGACAGTCCCCGTCGAGGAGTAACGACGTGGTGATCAAGCGCTCGTCCGCCCGGGAGGTGTCCGCGCTGCTGCAGGATCTCGAAACCGGGACAGATGCCGCCCGGGACGCGGCCGTGGCGCGGCTGTCGGTGATCGGCACCCGCGCGGTGGAGGGGTTGCTGACGCTGCTGGGCGGCACGAGGGTGCAGGCGGCGCGCGCGAGCGCACTGGCGGCGCTGGAAGCGATTGCGGACCCGCGCTCGGCGGACCCTGCGCTCAGATGCCTCGAAGAAGACGACGACGCGGTGCGCGGCGCGGCTGCCGGCGTTCTCCGGAAGCTGCTCGATTCCGCGCGGGGCGCCGAGGTGCTCGATCGCCTCGCGGCAATCGCGGTGGATACAGCCCGTGTGGATTCCACTCGCCTGGCCGCCCTCGACGCCCTCCGACAGGTGTCCGGCCCGGCGCTCGATCTCATTGCCGCCCGACTGCGCGACGACCCGAGCCTCGCGGTCCGGGCGACCGTCGTCGGCAGCCCCGTTCCCGCCGTGAGGCCGCCGCTCGAGTCGCTCGAGGACGCGGCGACCGGCAGTCTCCCTGACCATCCCGATGCCCTTCGCCAGTGGCTGACCGCCGCCGGGGCGCACGCGCCTCTCCCGATATTGCATCGTCTCGTGCAACGCGTGAGGGAGCGCGAGCAGGAGACGGCCGACCCCGTAGACCGACGCGAGTGGATGACGGCCCGGGCGATTTTACACCAGGTGCTCGCGGGGCGCGGCAGCACCGTGGCGCTCTACGACCTGCGTGAAACGATCGAAAGCGGCGAGCCCGCCCCGGTGGAGATGCTGGCGGCACTCGAGTCGATCGGGGACCGCACGTGCCTGGAACCCATGGCGGCGGCCTACGCGCGCCTGGCGAGCGGGGCCGAGCGCCACCCCGACGGTCGAGATCGGGGCGCCGACGCGTGGTGGCGGGATCACCTGGCGGCGGCGTTCCGGACGGTGGCCGCCCGCGAGCGACTCAACGAACGGCACGCCGCGACGAGGCGGATTCGTACTCGCTGGCCCGCGGCCGCATCGCTGCTCGGACCGGCAAAGTAGCACCCACCACGCTGGTCCCTGTTTCAGGTTACCCCTCAAGTTCTGGGCCCGCCTCGTCGATTATCCGGACAAGAGAAAGCTGTGTGTACCGCCCCTGGACGATGTATGTCTTTTCCTCGACGGGCCTTCGTCTGCCTGTGTGTCCTGGTCGTCATGGCCGGATCGTCCACCTGGGCGCAGCCTGCCCCGTCGTCCCCCGCCGCGCCAGTGCCCGTGCATCGCACGATTGCTGACGCGATCGCGGATACGAACGGTGACTTTCTTCCCGACCGGGCCGGCGAGACGGTCATCCTGACAGGCGTGATTACCTACGAACCGCGCGTACTCGGACAGTCGGCCACGGTCGCCGTGCTCCAGGACGGGTCGGCGGCCATCTGGATCTTGGCGGATCGCCCGTCAGCATTGGTCGGCCAAGTGGCGCGCGGAGATCTGGTCGCGGTCACGGGGCAGATCTTGCAGTACCACGGCCGCAATCAGATCAGCCTCTCGTCCGGCGGGCTTCGAAGGCTGGGGCGCGGCCGCCTGCCACAGCCTCGGGACGTGACAGCGAGCGACATCCTGCGCGGTCGGTTTCAATGCGAACTGGTCCGCCTTCGGGGGCACCTGGGAACGGACAAGGATCAGCTCAGGAAGAAGATGGGGCTGGTGCTCGAGGACTCGACGGGTCGGGTCCCAGTGCTCCTGACGGACCAGTTCCTGCAGAACCTCGACTTCCTCGAGCACATGCTCCAGAGCCAAAGCGTCACGGTATCGGCGATCCCGACCGTTGACGCAGCGGGGACGCCGAACGCCACGGATTTCCGCCTCACGCCGCGCGACGCCGGCGACTTCTCGTTCCCGCCCCTCATCCCGTACAGGGAAATTGCGATTGGCAGCACGTCGCTGCTGCTCTTCGGCGCGGTCGTGATTTTGTGGCGCCGGCGTCGTCGCGCCGAGCAACGCGCGCGGGAGCTTGGCGAGCTGAATGCGCGCCTGCAGGCGGCCAAGGAGTCGGCGGATATCGCGAACCGGTCGAAGAGCGAGTTCCTGGCCAACATGAGTCACGAGATCAGGACGCCGATGAACGGCGTCCTGGGGATGACGAACCTGCTGCTGGACACGGGGCTGAACGCCGAGCAGCACGACTGCGCCGATGCCATCAAGCGCAGCGCGGAAGCGCTGCTGCGGGTCATCAACGACGTCCTCGACTTCTCGAAGGTCGAAGCCGGCCGCCTGACGATCGAACCGGTTGCGTTCGACCTGCAGGCTGCCGTCGAGGACGCGGCCGAACTCCTGGCCGAGCGGGCCGAGGACAAGCACCTCGAGCTCGTGGTGCGGTGGGCGCCCGACACGCCTCGCCTCGTGATTGGCGACGGCGGCCGATTGCGGCAGGTGCTCGTCAACCTGCTCGGCAACGCGGTCAAGTTCACGGAACGAGGGACCGTCCAGCTGCGGGCGTCATGCACCGGTCGCGACGGGAACCTGGCGCACGTCACATTCACCGTCGAGGACACCGGCCTCGGCATTCCGTCGGACCAGATCGAGTCGGTCTTCGAGAAATTCACCCAGGTTGACACGTCCACCACGCGACGCTTCGGGGGCACCGGCCTGGGCCTGGCGATCAGCCGTCAGCTTGCGGAGTTGATGGGGGGGACGTTGACGGCGACGAGCGACATCGGACGAGGATCGTCCTTCACACTGGCGCTGCCCTTCACGCTCTCGGGCCAGAAGGAGACGGGACGGCAGGTCCCGGCCGAACTGGTCGGCGGGCGCGTGCTGCTCATCGATCCGGCTGTCGCGCGGCGGTCGGCGGTCGCCGGCTACCTGCGCGACGCAGGCCTCGACATCGTCGAATCGTCGTCGGCCGACGAGGGTCTGGACCTCCTGCGGTCGGCGTCGGAGACGGGTGCGCCGTTCCGGCTGGTCGTGGCGGATCACCACTTGATGGCAGGTCCTGAGGGCAGCCTGGGCCCTGGGTTACCTGACGGACTGGTGGTGGTCGCCATGGTCTCGCGGCGCGGCCAGGCGGCCGCGCTGATGGGGTCGAGGCGCCTTCGGGCGGACGCGATGCTGCTCAAGCCCGTGCGGCTGTCACAGGTTCTCGACGTGCTGGTCAGCGCGATTCGCTCGGCCGAAGGCGGAGGGGTGCAGGCCGCCTCGCGGACCACGACGAGGGGGTCGGCCACCGCAGACACTCCGGTCTTCCGCGCTCACGTCCTGGTCGCCGAAGACAACCTGGTCAACCAGCGGGTCGCGATGCGGATGCTGGAGAAGCTGGGATGCCAGGTGGACCTGGCGTTGAATGGGCAGGAGGCTATCGAGAGGCTCGCGCAGCGCGACTACGACCTGGTCTTCATGGATTGCCAGATGCCAGTCTTGGACGGATACGAGGCCACCGCCGCGATCCGCGCGTCGAACCACGGCGTCTCGGGGGTGCCGATCGTCGCCATGACGGCATACGCGCTAGCCGGCGACCGGGAACGCTGCCTGGCCGCCGGCATGACGGATTACGTCTCGAAGCCGATCGACGCCGCGCAATTGCGCAAGGTCCTCGCCCGGCACGTTGCGGGCCGTTAGTACGCCTTGGCGAAGTGCGCGCGGGCCACGCCCGGCTGGCCGCACCGGACGCACACGCCGCCCGCGCTGTCCTCCAGCGGCAGGTTCCTGAGCGTCGCCTGCGTGTCCGCCTTGATCTGATTCTCGCACTCGACTGACCCGCACCACGGCGCAATCACGAAGCCGGGCCGGCCCTCCAGGATCTGCTTGAACTCGTCGTATGAGGCCGCCTCCGACGTGTGCTCCTCGCGGAACGTCACGGCACGATCGAAGAGCGACCGCTGGATCTCGGCCAGCAGGTCCACGATTCGCGCGGCGAGGCCCTCGCGCGAGGCCGACAGCTTCTCGCGCGTGTCGCGGCGCGCCAGCATCACCTGGCCCTTCTCGATATCCTTCGGGCCGATCTCGAGGCGCACCGGCACGCCGCGCAGTTCCCACTCGGCGAACTTCCATCCAGGCGTGTACGCATCGCGGTCGTCGAGCATCACGCGCACGCCCTGGGCGGTGAGCTCGTCGAAGATCGCCTTGGCGTGCGGCAGTACGGTCTCGCGCCAGTTGCCGCGCGGGATCGGCACGATCACAACCTGGTGGGGCGCGATGCGGGGCGGGAACACCAGCCCGTTGTCGTCGCCGTGCATCATGATCACGGCGCCGATCAGTCGCGTCGTGATGCCCCAGGAGGTGCCCCAGATGTGCTGCAGTGACTTATCGCGCGCCTGGAACTGGATGCCGAACGCCTTGGCGAAGTTCTGCCCGAGGTTGTGCGAGGTCGCCGCCTGCAGGGCGCGCCCGTCGCCCATCAGCGCCTCGATCGAATAGGTCCGCGACGCACCGGCGAACTTCTCACTGTCGCTCTTGCGGCCCGCAATCACGGGCATCGCCAGCTCGGTCTCGACGAACTCCTTGTACAGCCCGAGGATCTTGAGCGTCTCCTCCTCGGCTTCCTCGGCCGTCTCGTGCGCGGTGTGGCCTTCCTGCCAGAGGAACTCGGTGGTGCGGAGGAAGAGCCGCGTGACCTTTTCCCAGCGCACGATGTTCGCCCACTGGTTGATCAGCACCGGCAGGTCGCGCCACGACTGGATCCACTTCGCGTACATCGTCCCAATGATGGCCTCGGACGTGGGCCGGATGGCGAGCGGCTCCTCGAGTTCCTCGGTGCCGCCCCTCGTGACCCACGCGACTTGTGGCGCGAAGCCCTCGACGTGATCCGCTTCCTTGGTCAGGAGGCTCTGCGGGATCAGCAGCGGAAAATACGCGTTGACGTGGCCGGTGGCCTTGATGCGCCGATCGAGGCCCTGCTGGATGAGTTCCCAGATCGCGTAGCCGTACGGACGGATGACCATGCATCCTTTGACCGGGGAGTAGTCGGCGAGTTCCGCCCGCCGGATCACGTCCGTGTACCAGCGCGAGAAATCCTCGGTCCGCGAGGTAATCTTGGTCACCTGGCCTTCGCCACCGATCTTCTTGCCATCGCCGCTGTTTGCCATTCGTCTGTCCTTCAAGTGCGCGCGCGCCCCAGGCCGCCAGGATCCACGCAGGGAATCTGGAACAATTACGTTATCCTATCATCATCGTCCGGTTCACCCCCGAGGCTGTGATGCACCCCGTCAGAGTCGATGTTCGGACTGCCACCGGCGGCTACGCCGTCCTGCTCGGCGAGGGCCTGACCGATCACCTCGGTCGCCTGCTCGACGAACGCCATATCTTTCCGCGGCGGTTCATCGTCACCAACCCCGTGGTGTGGCGATTCCACGGCGAGCGGATCGCGGGGGCGCTCCCCGGCGCCGAGGTCATCCAGGTATCCGACGGCGAACGGCACAAACACCTCGCCTCGGTCGCGCACATCTACGAAGCCCTCGTCTGCGCCGATGCCGACCGCGGTTGTGTCATCATCGCGGTCGGAGGCGGCGTGATTGGCGACATGGCCGGGTTTGCCGCCGCCACTTATCTTCGGGGGATCGGCCTGGTCCAGGTGCCGACCACGCTGCTCGCTCAGGTGGACGCGTCGGTCGGCGGCAAGGTGGGCGTGAATCTGGCCGCCGGCAAGAACCTGGTCGGCGCGTTCTATCCGCCACTGGTCGTGGTGGCCGACCCCGCCGTGCTGCAGACGCTGCCGCGGCGGGAGTACCGGGCAGGACTCTACGAGGTCATCAAATACGGCATGGCCTGCAGCGCGGACCTGTTCCGACGGGTGCAGGCCGAGGCCGCGCACCTGGCCAATCCCGCCGCCAGCTTCATCGCGCCGATCATCGCCGAGTGCTGCCGGATCAAGGCCGAGATCGTGTCCGCGGACGAACGCGAAAGCGGGCCGCGCCGGGTGCTGAACTTCGGCCACACCGCGGGGCACGCGATCGAATCGCTCACCTCCTACCGCCGGTTCCGCCATGGCGAGGCGATTGCCTGGGGCATGCTGGTCGCGTCGCAGGTGGCCGTCGCCCGCGGCCTGTTGACCAGCGACGACGACAGGGCGCTCGAGGCGTTGATCATGAATCTCGGACCGTTGCCCCACATCGCCGACCTTCGCGCCGCACAAACGGTCGAGGCCATGCGACGCGACAAGAAAGTCGTGAACGGCAGGCTGCACTTCGTGCTGCCGACCGGCATCGGCACAACGACCATCGTGGACGACGTCTCCGAGGGTGAACTGACAGCAGCGCTGACCCTGGTGGGGTTCGCGGCCGCGTAGCCATCTTCGAACTCGGGGGGCGACCCTCTACTGCAACGCCCGACCGAGCCTCTTTGGTTCCGGCCCGGACGGCTCATGCGGGAGTGATCTTGTACTGCTTCAGCCTCGAGACCAGGGTCCGGTAGTCCGTCTGGTCGGCCGATCCTCTTTGGTTCCGGCCCGGACGGCTCATGCGGGAGTGATCTTGTACTGCTTCAGCCTCGAGACCAGCGTCCGGTAGTCCACCTGGAGGATCTCCGACGCACGCCCGGCATCGCCGCCGGCCTGCTCGAGCGCCTGCAGGATCTTTCGACGTTCCACTTCCCCAACCACGCGCCTGGTGGCCTCGGGCAGCGAGCCCGACAGGTCGATGTCGGTCCACGGGTCGTGACGCTCGACCACCGCCTGCTGTCCACCCTTCAGGCTCAGATGGTGCACGAGGATCCGGTCGCCGTCGGCCAGAATGACGGCGCGCTCGATGCAGTTCTGCAACTCCCTGACGTTTCCCGGCCAGCGGTAGTCGCGCAACTGGTCCTGCGCCGCATCGGCAATCGCCATCACGGGCTTGTTCATCTCGCGGCAGAACCGTTCGACGAAATGCCGCGCGAGCAGCAGGATGTCTTCCGACCGTTCGCGCAGCGGCGGGACCGTGATGGGGAACACCGCCAAGCGAAAGTAGAGGTCCTCCCGGAAGTGACGCGCCGCGACCGCCGCCCGGAGGTTGCGGTTGGTCGCCGCAACGACCCGGACATCCACCCGGACCGTCACCGTCCCGCCTATTCGCTCGAACGATCGTTCCTCGAGCGCCCTGAGGATCTTCGCCTGCAGCGGCAGCGAGAGGTCGCCAATCTCGTCGAGGAAGATCGTGCCGCCATCCGCCACCTCGAACTTGCCGAGCTTCCGCCCAATCGCTCCCGTGAACGCGCCCTTCTCGTGGCCGAACAGCTCCGTTTCGAGGAGCGCCTCGGGAATCGCGGCGCAGTTGATGGCGACGAACCTTTCCGCGCAGCGCGAGCTGAGGGCGTGCACCGCCCGGGCAAACAGCTCCTTGCCAGTCCCGCTTTCGCCTTCGAGCAGAACGGTTGCGTCGCTGCCCGCCGCCCGCTGAACGTTCAGCGAGACCTGCCTCAAGGCCGGCGCGCTTCCGACAATTTCGGGAAGACCGCGGCGCGACGCGGATTCCTCCTTCAGGAGAAGGTACTCCGCGACGAGTCGGCGCTGCGCGACCGCGCGGCCGACGAGGAGCAGGAGGTGGTCGGGATCGACGGGCTTGGCGAGGAAGTCGAGGGCGCCCTGCTTGATGGCGGCCACGGCATCCTGGATGCTGCCGTAGGCGGTCATGACGATGACCGGCAGCTCGGGGTCGAGTTCCTTGGCCGCCCGGATGACGCCGAAGCCGTCACCTCGCGGCAGCCTCAGGTCGGAGAGCACGACGACGGGAGCGCTCGCGCGCAACTGCTCGATGGCTTCCGGCTCGTCGCGGGCCTCGACCACGCGGTGCCCGTTCGATTCCAGCGCGCGACGTAACATCGTGCGCAGCGAGTCGCGGTCTTCGACAATCAGGATGGGCGACCGTGCCACCGGGGCCGCGGCCGTTCGGGAAGCCATGTGGTCTTGCCGTTCGTCAGCGGATCCAGCCGGGAGGGATGTTGGCGCGACGGGCGTCCTCCTCGATCTTCGCGATGGCCTTCTCCTGTTCGGCCATGTCCTTCTCCAGGCGCTTCATGTCGTCCAGCACCTTGGTGCGCTGGCTCCAGATGGCGCCGCGCTGCGCAGAATCCTCGCGCGCGTAGAAGTCGCTCGTCAGCGTGGTCACACGGCTCTGGAGCGCCTCGAGATAGGTGGAACTCCGGGCGAAGGTTGAACGGGCCTCGGTGATCAGCTTCCGCCAGTGCTCTTCGCCCTGGTTGACCGACGGCGTGGCGTCTTTCGCCGGCCCGGACGGATTCTCTGCCTGGGCCGCGGCAGCGGTCGCGGCCTTCGCATCCCCCTTGGGCGGCGCCACATCGGTCGTGCTGGTCACCGGGTACCGGCGCAAGTCGTCGTTTGTATAGGTCTTCGCTGGCGCCGTGATGGCCTTTCGCCGCGCCTCCTCCTTGCGCGCGATGTCGGCAAGCGACTGCGAGCGCACAACACCCGAGAAGGCGATGATTCCGACGAGCCCCCAGACAAATGCAGAAATCTTCATGGCTGCCCCCGGTCTGCCGGCCGACACTTCAACAGCCTGCATATCGGCCGATCGACCACCCACCTCCAGACCCGGCGCCGCTACCGCACCTCCTTCCAGGCCAGGACGCGAGGGGCCGCCGACCCGGGGGTGGGGGCCACCCTCGACACCGCCACCTCGACAATTCGCCGTGCGCCGCGCGGGCCAAACGCCTCGGCTCGCAGGAGGGCGATTCCCGCACCAGGGTTCCCGGGCGCGCGGCCATCCCGCTCGGGATCGTCGTCTGTCTCCGACGGATCGTCGCCCACGAGGACGACCACGTACACGCCCAGTTCGGATCCGCCCGCGCCGGGCAGGCCATATAGGAACGGGCGCCACCGGGGATTGTTCCTGCCCCACGGCCGATCTTCCGTCAACTCTGCCAGCGCCTGGGCCGAGCAGGCAGCAGCCACGCCGCAGTTCGCGAGGTTCGCAACCTGCTCGAGAACCACCGTGCCGCCGCCTGGCAGCCACCTGGCTCCCGTCGGCGGTCCGTCGACCCGGGTGGACGTCACTGCCCCGGACAAGACGGCATCCCAGTCGGGCCGACTCATCAACTCGGACGCCGCACGTTCGATGCCGGCCTCGGCGGCGTAGAGCGCCACCCTGGCGTCGCGCTGGTTGGAGGCCGCGAGCGTATCGGTCGTGGCCAGGAGCACCATGGCCAGCCCCATCGCCGACATCAGCAGCACAGCCATCAAGACAATGACCAGCGCGCTGCCTGCCGTGTTCCTACCGCCCCACCTGAAGCGCTCGCGGAACCACATCGAACACCACCTGCTGGTCGGCGGCGACCGCCGAAGGATCGCGAGACCTCCCCGGGTGATCGAACCACCGCGCATCGAGACCTCTTACCGCCGCCGCCACCGCTTCGGCCCGAATCGTCACGCGCACTGCGCGCACGCGGAGCAGGTCGGCATCGTATCGACCTGGCGCCGAGGCGTCTGGACACCACGGCCCGTCCGTGAGAACACCGCTAGAAAGACGGACGGCTGTTGTTCCAGCCCCCAGCCGGCTGAGTCGGCCTGGCTGGTCGGTTGCCGTTGCCTGGAACGTGCAGTTCTCGCCCGCCGGCCAGCCGTCCCGGTCATCGTCCACGCCGAGGCGCGGGGGTGAGGGTCCATAGGTCGGGGAATGCGCGGCCCCCGCCGACCTCAGCCGCGGAGGCTGCGGATCGCCAAACAACTCGAACGCCAGTCGGGTCACGTGATCCACCAGCGGGAGGTCCGACCGGTCCCCGTCTCCCGACATCACCTGCGAGCCGTCCGCGCCGCTTCCCTGCCGCAGGTAGTAGACGGACACGGTGACCGGCACCACGGCAGTCCCCACCGGGAAGGGCCGTCCGGAGATGGCCCCGCGCGCGACGAGGGTCAACGAGGCGCCAGCCACTAAGTCCACACGAAACAGGTCCGCCTGCCCCAGGACGTCGATCAGCAGAACGGCTCCGCCAGCCCGCAGACCGCACGCGTCGTCGCCCACCGGGCAACCGGGGCCAGGCTCGATCTGCGCGATCCTGTTGGCGGGCACAAACGCTTCGCGAAGTCGGCCGGCGACATGAGGACTACCGGATGTGATGAGCGTGATGGCGTCGGTGCGCACAGTGCCAGGCGTGTCGCCCCGCGGTCCGACACGGTAAGGGAGGACGGTGGGCACGACAGTTCCCAGCGCCTTGCCGAACACGCCGTTCATCGGGCCACTTCCTGCGCCCAGGATGTCCGCGGAAATGCTCTCGGACACCGCCCGCAGCCGCTGCTGGATGTCGATTGCTGCAGGTTGTGCTCGAGACGCGGCATGTCCGGGGTCAACGACTCCGACAACTCCGGCCATGATCACGAGCACGATTGCCGCTCCGATCAGCAGTTCGGGCAACGTAAATCCCTCACGGCCAGACCGCCACCGCGGCGCCATGCAGCCGGTCACGTGGGCCTCCTTGCTCTCGCGCTCAACACGTGGGCCATCTCCGTCCACCTTCGTTCCACAGTCCGTGAAGGCGACGGCTGGCCCTGGCGCAAGACGACGACATGAAGAGTCAGGGTGGAAGGAGGAGAAGCGTCGGCGTCCGGCTCGATCGACCAGCGGCGGACGAAGACCGTCCCGGGGGGAGCCGCAGGCCCGCTCCCAAGCCACCGGCCCGCCTCGTCCAGGTAGTCTGCGAATCCGGCGATGTTGCTCCCCAGCGAACCCGGAGGCGACCTCGTCAGCCCCGTGCCTCCGGTTGCAGCATCCGGCCATCGAGCCACATCACTCTCTGCGTCGTCGATCGGCCCGCCGTCGATGTCGTAGCCCCATGCCAGCCCTCGCAGTTGCTCCATTTTCTGCGCGGCAAGGCAGGTCGCGATCGTCAGATCCCGGGAGAGACCCGCGGCCCGCGCGGCCGCCACGAGAAGCTGCGCGACGGCAAGCAGAGCACCCATCAGCAGCGCCAGCGCCACCATCACCTCGAGCAGGGTGAAGCCGGAGCGACGGGAGAC
>JANYLG010000116.1 GCA_025363775.1 Acidobacteriota bacterium
CGTCAGTTCCGACCCCTCATCGTCAGTTCCGACCCTTCGCGGGGCTGAAGCCCCACGCCACACCGACACCCGTTGCTCGGTGCCGATCTGCGTCGGTCCCCGACCCTTCTGCGTCAGTCCCGACCCTTCTGCGTCAGTTCCGACCCCTCATCGTCAGCACCGACCCTTCGCGGGGCTGAAGCCCCACGCCACACCGACACCCGTTGCTCGGCGCCGATCTGCGTCGGTCCCCGACCCTTCTGCGTCAGTTCCGACCCCTCTGCGTCAGTTCCGACCCCTCTGCGTCAGTTCCGACCCTTCTGCGTCAGTTCCGACTCTTCTTCGTCGGCTCCGACCCTTCTGCGTCAGTTCCGACCCTTCTTCGTCAGCACCGACCTAGACCCCGTATTTTTCGATAATCCCCTTCTTGTCCAACCCGAGGATGCCGTACTTCGCGCCCACCTTCTTGAACGCCTCGAGCGCGTCCTTCAGCATCGGGATGTCGTGGTCGGCCGACATCTGCGTCCGGATCCGCGCCTGGCCGGCGGCCACCACCGGGAAGAAGAACCCGATGACGTAGACGCCTTCCTGGAACAGGTCGCACGCGACGTCCTGGCTGAGCTTGGCGTTGAACAGCATGATCGGCACGATCGGGCTCGCGCCGTCCTTGATGACGAAGCCCGCCTCCGGCACCGCCTGGCGCCAGAACTTCTGGTTCTCTTCCAGGCGATCGCGGCGCTCCGTGCTGGCGCTGACAATCTCGAGCACCTTCAACGCCCCTGCCGTAATTGGCGGCGGCACGGCGTTGCTGAACAGGTAGGGCCGCGCCTTCTGCCGGCACAACTCCACGATCTCCTTCCGGCCCGACACGCAACCGCCGCTCGCGCCGCCCAGCGCCTTTCCCAGCGTCGTCGTGATGATGTCGATCTTGCCGACAACGTTGAAGTGCTCGTGCACGCCGCGCCCGGTCTTGCCCATGAAGCCACTGGCGTGGCTGTCATCCACGAACACCATCGCGTTGTACTTCTCGGCGAGCGCCACGATCTCGTCGAGCGGGGCGAGGTCCCCGTCCATGCTGAACACACCGTCGGTGATGATCAGCCGGACCCGCTTGTCCTGGTGCTCCTGGAGCTTCTGCTCCAGGTGTTTCATGTCGGCGTGCTTGAAGGTGTCCTGCATCGCCTTGCACAGGCGCATGCCGTCCACGATGCTCGCATGCACCAGGCGGTCGGCGATCATCACGTCCTGGTCGTTCAGCACCGCCTCGAACACGCCGCCGTTCGCGTCCATGCAGCTCGGGAAGAGGATCGTGTCCTCGGTGCCGAGGAACTCGGTCAGCTTCTGTTCGAGCTGCCGGTGCAGGTCCTGCGTGCCGCAGATGAAGCGCACGCTCGACATCCCGTAGCCGCGCTCGTCGAGCCCCTTGTGCGCGGCTGCGACCACCTCGGGATGACTCGACAGGCCGAGGTAGTTGTTCGAGCAGAGGTTGACGACGCGCCTGGGCGCCTGCCCGGCGGGGAACTCCACCGAGATGCCCGCGGCCTGCGGGGAGTGGATGAACCGCTCCTGTTTGAAAATGCCCTTCTCGTGGATCGCGTTCAGTTCGGCCTGGTAGGCCTCCTGCACGACAGACGGGTATGCCATATGAGTCCCCTTCACCGCAGGCGAAGAAGCGGAGGGCGGAGGGCGGGAGCGACCCCGCCTTTCCCCCTACCCGCCTTCCCGTCTACTTCTTGAACTTTTCGACCAACTGGATGATGCTCGCGACCGTGTTGAACGCCTCGGGCGTCGCCTGGTCGTCGGGGATCGAGATGCTGTATTTCTTCTCGAGAAACCGCTTCAGGCTCACCATGCTGAAACTGTCTACGATGCCGCTGCTGATGAGCGTGGTGTTCTCGTCGAGCTCGACCTCGTCGGCCTCGTCCTCGTCGATGTACTCGTTCTTGATGTAGTCGAGGATGGTCTGTTTCACGCGCAATCTCCTCGCGGGCCTGGAAGCCCGCGCCACATGAGAGTTTCCGCCCGCGCCACGTTTACGAACCCGCGCCGCACTCGAGGATGACGACGGCTGCCGCCAGTTCCCTGGTCGTCGTCAGCGCCAGGTGGACCCGCTGCACGCCCTGTCGATCCGCTTCCGCGGCTACCGCTCCGCCGAGGACCATGCGCGCCGCGCCAGGCGTCTCCCCGGGGACCACCTGGATATCCTTCCACGACATCAGGCCGACCAGGCCGGTGCCCAGCGCTTTCAGCACGGCCTCGCGCGCGGCAAATCGCGCCGCGAGGTGCTCGTCGCGCCGTCGCCGTCGCCCGCACCAGGCAATCTCGGCGGGGGGAAACAAGCTTTCGAGGAAGCCGGGGTCGTGCCGGGCGGCAATCCGCGAGAAGCGGGCGACGTCAACGAGATCGAAGCCGATACCGAGGATCTCGGGCAGACTTCACCTGACCCGGTCGATCCGGAACCAAAGTGGCTCGGCCGGATTATTAAGGGACTAAAGACGGCCAATCGGCGGAAGTCTAGCATACACTGCTCTGGTGCTAGCCGGCCCCGATTCTCAGGAACCGGAGCTGCCCCTCTCTCGTCTTGTAGAATGATGGGGCGCTCGCTGCCATGCGTGCCAGAAAACCCAGCCTCGCCGACCGTTCGCGCTCATTTCTCGACGCGTACACCCATGGGTTGAAACGCGAGGACGTGCAACGCCTGTTCACCCGCGACACCCGCGAGGCCTACCGTTTCTTCGCCCGACAGATCGACGAGACCGCCTTCACCGGCCTCTCGCGCCACCGCCGCTGGCTGACGCGGGCACGGCTGCTCTTCTGGGCCTTCACGCTGCGTCTGTCGCCGGCGCGCCGGCTGCTCTACGGCGTCGCGCTGCTGCTCTGCCCGCTCGGCTTCATCAATTTGTTCCACGGCTTCACCGCGAACGGCGTCCCCGTGTTCCTCGGCCCGGTTCCTGTCGAGATCGGTCTTCCCCTGCCGCACTGGGCGCCGGGGGCCGGCAGCCTGTTCGTCGGGTTCCTCCTGATCAACCTGCTGGTGCTGCTGGAGGTGGCCGACCGGCTGTCGCTCAAGAACGACCTCGAGATCGCCCACGAGATCCAGCACGCGATGCTTCCACAGGCGGCGTACGACTCTGCGACCTTCGAGGCGTTCGGCCTGACGCGGCCAGCCAACACGGTCGGCGGCGACTTCTACGACGTGCTCCCGCTGCCTGACGGTCGGGTGGTGGTCTCGCTGGGAGACGTGGCCGGCAAGGGGAGCCCCGCCGCGCTGCTGATGGCCCTGTTGCTCGCGATGTTCCGCACGCTGGTGGACGAGGGGCTCGAGGCTGCCGCACTCGCCGAGCGGTTGAACGTCCAGGTATCGCGCCACTCGCCCCCGTCGCGGTTCATCACGCTGTTCTTCGCCACCTGCGACCCAACGACCGGACGGATGGTCTACGTGAACGCCGGCCACATGCCTCCGCTCCTCCGCCGGCGCAACGGCACCTTCGAGCGACTGACGGGGGGCGGGGTGGCGTTGGGGATGTTCGAGTTGTCGCGCTACGAGGCGCACGAGGCGACCCTCGAGCCGGGGGACACGCTGGTGCTCTACAGCGACGGCGTCACCGAAGCCGAGAACCACCAGGGGCAGCCGTTCGAGGAATCGGGCCTCGAGCGAATAGTGGACGTCCACGCGGGCTCGAGCCCGTTCGACCTGGCGAAGACCATCCTGAGGGTGGTGGAAACGCACGCCCAGGAGACATTCCTGGCTGACGATCTGACCGTCCTCGTGGTCAAACGAAAAGATCGTCCCACCTCGTCATGAACCGCCTTGTTCTGGTCATCGTCTTTCTCGGTTGCTTGACTGACCCGGCCGCCGGGCAAACGGGCCTGGCGGTAGACCCGGTGGCGACGCTGCTCGCCAGGCTCGAGCAGACGCTGCGGGAAGGACCCCCCGAGCGTTACCTCGACCTCCTGTCGTCGGCCGCCAACCGGGAGTTCTGCGCCGACTTTGCCCGGACGGTCATCGTCCCTGGTATCACGCGCGCCGTCGTGCGCGAGCGGGACCGCACCGCGTTGACCGGCGCCCTGCCCGGGGAGGGGTTTCGCCTCCTGATCGAGGTCTTCCTGGAGTCCGGGCCGCGCGCCAGGGCTGCGACCTGGCGCCTCGATGTTCGACGCCGCGGCTCCGACCCGTCCGCCGAGTGGGGCATCGTCTCGCAGGAAATCCTGACGACGCTGCAGGGATTGTATCGGCTGACGCTCAACCCGAAACGCCAGATTGCGGTGCGCGACCTGGCGGTGTCGGCCGAGGACCTCAAGCTCGTCGTTCCCGAAGGGTCGATGTTCGTCGCAGAGACCGACGTCGGGCCGACGGCGTTCGTGATCCTCGGGCGGGGCGACATGAGCTTCACGCCCGCGCCGCGGACCGAGCGGGCGCAGTTGCGCGTCGTGACGGGGGCCGAGACGCTGCAGAGCTCGTTCGACACCGCGTTCCTGCGTGTCAACCCGAACGACACCGGGGAGCGGCTGACCGGTCGCGAGATGGTGGATCGTCCCGTCGACCCTCGCGACCTGAAACGCGCCGAAGAGGTGTTTCGCCAGGAGATTGCAAAGTCGTTCGGCCTCGACCTGGGCGAACTGAGCAGCGACACCTGGTCGCTGCTGCCGGTCGCCGGCGATTTCCTGGTCGAGATCCGCACCAGGCGCTTCGACGCGATTACCTACGCGCGATCGGGCAGCGAGGTGGAAGACATCTCGCTGTACGACCGGAAGAACCGGCGCAACATCTCGGTCTACTCGTCGCGAGCCCACCTGACAAAGTTTACCCGTTTCTACACGGAGGACGAGAAATCCGACTACATCGTCAAGTCGTACGACGTAGAGGTCGGGTTCAACCCGGCAAGACGATCGATCGAAGGGCGCGCACTCCTCACGATCGAGACGGTCGCCCCATCGATGAGCAGCTTGACCGTACGACTGGCCGAGCCGCTCGCCGTACAGTCGGTGGTCTCGAAGGAACTCGGCCGCCTGTTGTGCGTCCGCGTCCGCAACCAGAACAGCCTGGTCGTCAACCTGCCGACGACGGTCATCAAGGGGTTCCGGCTCACCCTTTCGATCAACTACTCCGGGATTCTTCAGCCGCAGGCCATCGATAGGGAGGCGATCTCGACGCAGCTTCCGCAGATGCAGGAAGCGGACGAATCCGAGATTCCGCTCGAAGAGAGTTATATCTTCAGCAACCGGAGCTACTGGTACCCGCAGGCGCCGACCCTTGGTTATGCCCCTGCGACGATCAAGGTCACCGTGCCCGAACCATACAGCTGCGTGGCCAGCGGAGAGTTCGTCTCCGCGATCCCGGCGCCCGGAACCGTGCGACAGGGCCAGCAGCTGAGACAGTTTTCCTTCGCGGTGAAACAGCCGGTTCGCTACCTGTCCTTCGTTGTCGGCCGTTTCACTGAGGCCAGGAGCGAGAGGATCCCGCTCGAGAACCTGGCAGCGGCTGTCCACGCACCAAGGTCCCCTGGCGTGTATTACGACGAGGTGGAGTTCAGCGTGCAGACGCACCCCCGGCAGAAGGGTCGGGGGAAGCAGGTGGCGAAGACTGCAGCCAGCATCCTCCGGTTCTACATCTCGCTCGTCGGCGACTTTCCCTATTCGGCGCTGACGCTGGCGGCCGTCGAACGGAGGCTGCCGGGCGGCCACAGCCCGGCGTACCTGGCGATCGTCGCCATGCCGGCGCCGGCGTCAACCCTCAGGTGGTCGGACGATCCCGGCGCGCTGCCCGACTTCCCGGACTTCTTCGTGGCGCACGAGCTGGCGCATCAGTGGTGGGGCCAGGCGGTCGGGTGGAAGAACTACCACGAGCAGTGGCTGAGCGAAGGGTTTGCGCAGTATTTTTCCGCGCTCTACGCCGAACACTCCCGCGGCCGGAACGTGTTCGACGGCATCATCCGGCGGATGCAGGCGTGGGCCATGGAGAAGTCGGACCAGGGGCCGATCTACTTGGGCTACCGCATCGGCCACGTAAAGGGAGACAGCCGTCTCTTTCGCGCGGTGGTCTACAACAAGGGCGCGATGGTGCTCCACATGCTGCGGCGTTTGGTGGGCGACCAGGCGTTCTTTGACGGCTTGCGCCGCTTCTACGACACGTGGCGGTTCCAGAAGGCCGGCACGGACGACTTCCGCCGGGCGATGGAAAGGGAATCTGGCGTGGACCTGGGCCGCTTCTTCGAGCAGTGGGTCTTGGGCGAAGGATTGCCGCAGGTCGCGTTCACGTCGCGGATCGAAAAGCGCGGCGACGGGACAACCGAGGCGGTGCTCCGGTTCGAGCAGATAGGCGAGGTGTACGACCTGCCGGTGACCGTGACGTTCGAGCACACGGACAACAGCGTCTCCACTGTCGTCGTGAAGCTGACGGACCGGGTGGTGGAAACCCGGGTCCCAGTCGCCCGCCAGGTCAGGAAGATCGACGTGAATCGTGACCAGGCCGCGCTGGGGGTGTTCCGGTAAGGGGCGACCGGCCGGTCGCCCCTACGGTGTCTCGGCCCGCCTGTCCGCCTGTCCGCCTGTCCGCCTGTCCGCCTTCCCCCTGCGTGATATCATCGAAACACCATGGAAACCGTCGATGTCACGATCGACGGTCATGCCCTGACTGTTGAAAAGGGCAAGACCGTTTTGCAGGCCGCCATCGAGGCCGGCATCCATGTCCCGTTCTACTGCTACCACCCCGCGCTCGAGGTTGATGGCTCGTGCCGCGTCTGCATTGTCCGCATCGAGAAGATGCCGAGACTTCAGACCGCCTGCTCGACCATCTGCACCAGCGGGATGGTGGTGGATACACGGTCGCCGGAGGTCATGTCGGCGCGCGCGTCCGTGTTCGAGTTCCTGCTGATCAATCACCCGCTCGACTGCCCGGTGTGCGACAAGGGCGGCGAGTGTCCGCTGCAGGACTACTCGTATACCTTCGGCCCCGATGCGAGCCGGATGGACTTCCCCAGGCGCGTCTTCGACGGCGAGGGCGTGAAGGGCGACGTCGATTTCGGCCCGACCCTCATGCTCAACCGCAACCGCTGCATCCTTTGCACGCGCTGCGTGCGGTTTATGCGCGAGGTGGACGCCGACGCCCAGATCTCGATCCAGGACCGCGGCTACGGCAGTCAGATCGTGACCTTCCAGGAAGAGGGCGTGCACTCGCTGATCAGTGGCAACCTGATGGATGTGTGCCCGGTCGGCGCGATCACGACGAAGGACTACCGGTTCAAGTCGCGGCCGTGGGACAACCCGACCGCGGTGGACACCATCTGCACGCTGTGTTCGAAGGGATGCAGCACGACCGCGTGGCTCCGGGCCAAGCCCGAGTGGGCGAAGGGGCCGCGGATTGCCCGCATCACGCCCCGTTTCAACCCGGAGGTCAACCAGTACTGGATGTGCGACATCGGCCGCTTCGACTATCACTTCGTCGAAGGGGACGACCGGCTCCAGCGCCCGCTGATGCGGGACGGGACGGGTGCCCTCCAACCGGTCGCCTGGCACGACCTGCTCGTGAAGCTGCGCGAAGCGGTGGGCGCGACCAACGAGGCGTCGCGCGCCAGCCTGCGCTTTCTCTCATCCGCGCACGCGTCGCTCGAAGAGCTGGCCCTGCTCGGGCAGATCGCGCGGAGCCTGCAGGGCGGGAGCGCCGATCGGAAGATCGCGATCGGCTGGCGCGTGAGCGAGAAGAAGCAATCGGCAAAGACCCGCTTCGTCGTGCCGGCGCTGGATGCGCCGAACCTGAACGGCGTGAGGGATCTTGGCCTCCAGGCGGTCGCAGGTGAGAACGGCGCGGCGGACCTGTCCGGACTGCGGCAGGCGATCGAGAAGGGCGAGGTCCAGGCGGTCTACGTGCTCGACCCTGGCCCGGCAGGGACGATTGGCGACGTGTCGTGGCTCATCGACGCCCGACAGGCCGGGAAGATTAGGGTACTCGCGGTGCAGGGGATCCTCCTCACCGACCTCGCGCGCGCGGCGGACTTCGTGCTGCCGGGCGCCAGCTGCCTCGAGAAGGACGCCTGCTATGTCAACGATCAGGGTCGGGTGCAGGCGACGGTCCAGGCGATCACGCCGCCGGGCGACGCGATGGAGGACTGGCAGATCCTCGTGAACGTGGCGGTGACGCTCGGTGTCGCCCTGAGCTACACCAGCTCCGCCCGCGTTCGCGCGGATATTGCGGCAGCGATGCCGGCCCGTCCTGGCTACGCCGATTTCGCGAGTGTCGCGTTCGCCCGGCCGATGGTGGCGCGGACGTGGCTCCAGACGTCCAACCCGTCCGAGCGCTGGAAGTGGGACAGGATGTTCAAGGAGCGGCTGCCGGCCAAGTTCAAGGACAATCCCGAACCGACGTCGAAGCAGTAGCCCGACGGATCCGGCGGCTTTTCGCCTTGCGTCCGGTATCCCGTGGTGGTATGACGGTCGCGTCATGAAGAACCGGATCCTGAGGACGATGTTCGTGGTCATGGCGGTGGCGGGGCAGGCCGCGGCCGGGTTCTTCGTTTTCCAGGAAGAGCAGGAGAAGGCAACCGCGCGCGAGGCGGTCGTCTCGCTCACTCGCGACGCCGGGCGTGCGCAGGCGATCATGGGCGACCTGCGCGGGGCGCAGACCGGGATGGTGGCCGACGGCCATGACCCGTCGTACTGTGTGCCGAAGGTCGCGGCGCTGGCCCAGGATGCGACCGGCGCCCTGAAGAAGCTGGGCAGCGGCCCGCTTGCGTCCGAAGCCGCGCAGGATCTGACCGCCGCTACCGACGCGCTCGCCTCCTTTGTCCGCACGAGTGACCGCGTGCGGGATCTCCTCGCCAGCAACCAGCCGCTCACTGCATCCTCCATCTCATTTGGCGACGCGGCGCAGTATCTCTCGACCGCCTCGGCAGCCCTGGCCAGCGTGGCGCCTTCCGAGGCGCTGGCAGTCGATCAATCGGCCGCGCGCGTGCGGCTGATCGAAGCCTACGCACTGCTTGGCGCCGCTGCGTTGACGCTGCTCGTGCTGCTGATCCTCCTGCCGCGCTGCGGGCAGCTCCAGCCCGCAGCGTCCGATCCGGCAGTTCCGACGGTTGGCCTCGGCTTGTCGCTGGTCGTTCCCTCCCCGGTCGAACTGGACGCCCCGGGTCGCTCGGGATTCGACCTGGACATCCAGCGCAACTCCCCTCCGGCATCGGCCGACGTGCCGCCCGAACGTCGGCACGAGTCAGCGGAGGAGATTGTCCACGACCTGCAGCGGGAATCGCAGCTTCGCCTGAACACCGAGGCCCAGGTGGACTTGGCCGAGACGGCACGCTTGTGCACCGACCTGGCGCGGGTGAAAGACGGCAGCGAGCTGCCCGGCCTGCTGGCCAGAGCGGCGGAATTGATCGACGCGTCGGGGATCGTGCTGTGGCTCGCGGGGCCCGGTGGAACCGTATTGCGGCCGGCAGCGAGCCACGGCTACAGCGACCACACGCTCGCCAAGATGAAGTCGCTGTCCGGTCGGTCGGAGAACGCGGTGTCGGTGGCCTACCGCACGGGCCAGATGGAAGTGGTGCGCGGGATCAAGGACCGCAACGGCGCCGTCGTCACGCCCATCAACACCGCCAGCGGTTGCGTGGGGGCGGTGGCCGCCGAGATCCGTCACGGCGCCGAGGTGAGTCCCGCTGTTCAGGCCGTCGCCACCATCATCGCTGCCCAGTTGGCCACGCTCGTCGCCGAGACGACGACGCCGTAGCCCCCCGGGATTCAACCACGAAGCCATCTTTTGAGGTCATCCCTCTGTCCCCGCGACAGGACGGCCCGGGTGAAGTGTGAAGTCGGCCGCACGAAAGCGGCCGAATTCTCTCACACGGGATGCGGCACAGGTCTTGATGTATTGATGGGCAGTCGCGCGGAATCGGCGGGGGGCATAAACAACACAGGCAGGCGCTGGCAAGGTCGCTCCTCGAATGCCTGGCAGGGCTCCGGTTCCGCGCGATCACTAACGGGTCGGGTCCTATGCCGTGATCCTGATCGCGACTGCCGTCATGTCGTCGTTCGGCGGTTCGCCGCCGCGGAACACCTCGACGGCCGCGAAGATGCGATCCACGATCTCGCGGGCCGGGAGCGCGCGCGCCTGGCCAATCACCTCGAGGAGTCGCGCCGATCCGAACTCGCCCCCCTGGCCGTTCATCGCCTCGAACACGCCGTCCGTGCAGAACACGAACACGTCGTCGCGGTGGAGGTCGAACGTCACCTCGTCGTAGGTGGACCCGGCGAACGATCCGAGCGGCACGCCGGCGATCTCGACCGGGGAGCATTCGTCGCCGGAGCAGCGGATCGGGTACGGCAGGCCCGAGTTGGAGAGCACCACCGACCGCCGCTTGAAATCGAACACCGCGTAGCAGAGCGTGCAGTAGTATTCCTCGAGCTGCCGCTCGTGGAGGATGGTGTTGACCGACGACAGCACCGTGGCCGGCCCGAACCCCTGGGGCGCGAACCGGCGTCGGAAGGTGCGCGACCGGATCAACTCGCCCGCAAATGCGCCGTAGAGCGCGGCCGGAACACCCTTGCCAGAAACGTCGCCGACGGTCACCACCAGGCAGTGGGCATCCGGCGACAGGTAGTCGTACAGGTCGCCACCCAGCTCCCGCGCCGGCGCGAACCGCGCGGCCACGTCCACGCCTTTCATCCGCTTCGGCAGCTCACTCGGCAGCAGCGCGGCCTGGACCCGCTGCGCGAATCGCAGCTCGCCCTCGAGGCGCGCCTCGTTGGCGAGGATCGTCTCGTACAGCCGCGCGTTCTCGATGGCGACCGCGGCCTGGCTCGCCAGCAGCGTCATCACCTCCACGTGGCTCTTGGTGAACGCGTCGAGTTCGGGGCTCTCGAGATCGATGACGCCAATGCAGCGGTCCTTCACGAGCAGTGGAATCACCAGCTCCGACCGCACGTCGTCCACCAACTTCACGTAGCGCGGGTCGGCCTCCACGTCCGGCACGAAGACGATCTCCTTGTGCTGCGCCGCGTAGCCCACCAGGCCGCGTCCCATCTTCACGGGCGCCACCGTCGTCTGCTCGTCGTACTTCAACGCGAGCTTCATCTCCAGCTCGTTGGTCGCCGCGTTCACCAGCAGAATCCCGAACGTCCGGTACTCGATCACCCGCTTGGTGAGCTGTGCGAGCCTCGTGAGGAGCGCGTCCAGATCGAGGATCGACGACACCTCGCGCCCGATCTCGGCCAGCGTCCTGAGCATCTCGGCGTACTGCCGTTCACGCTCGAACAGACGGGCGTTCTCGATGCCGACGGCCACGGCCGCCGCAAACTGCCGGAGGATCGCTTCATCCAGCTCGGTGAACTGCGACACGGACGGGCTGAGCAGGTTCAGCGCGCCAATGACCTTGCCCTTCCGCCGCAGCGGCACCACCAGCTCCGACCGCGTGCCCAACACGATTTCCACGTAGCGCGGGTCCGCCAGCACGTCGTGCACCAGGATCGGCTGCTCCCCGGAGACCGCCGAGCCGACGATCCCCTGGCCCACCTTGAGCCTGACGGTCCGGACGCGGTCTTCCGGGTAGCCGACCGAGTACGCGATGTACAGGTCGCCGCGGCGTTCGTCGATCAGGTAGACCGCGAACGCGGTGAATTCGGTGAGCCGGCTGATCAGCTGCGGGATGCGCTGCAGGAGCTCGTCGAGGTTGAGCACCGACGTCACTTCCCGGCCGAGGTCGAACAGCGTGGTCAGGAGCTGCTGGTCGCTCGGGCGAGAAGGCGTCGCAGCGGTCGGGTCGGCGGGAGGAACGGACGGATCCGGCGAAAGTGAGTGCATGGCGGTTCAGGAACTTCGAGACTCGGGCAAACCAACCGGATTATACTTCTCAATTCATCGTCGGGCTTGGAGAGCTTCCGCTTTATGGACTTGCAGCTTCCCCTGGACTATGCCGCGATCGAGCGGATTCTTCCGCATCGGTATCCGTTTCTGCTCGTCGACCGGATCACCGAGTTCGAACAGGACAAGCGGATTGTCGGCATCAAGAACGTGTCGCTGAACGAGCGTCACCTGTCGCATACCCCAGGCGAGGCGCCCGTGGTGCCCCCGACGATCCTGACCGAGGCGGTCGCCCAGGTTGGCGCCATTCTGATCCTCGCGAAGCCCGAGAATCGGGAGAAACTGATCTTCTTCATGGGGATCGACCGCGTGCGCTACAAGCGACCGGTCCACCCTGGCGACGTCGTCGAGATCGAGGCCACCGTCCTCCGCCTCCGCAGCCGCATGGGCGTCCTGCGCGGCGTCGCGCGGGTCAACGGCAAGGTGGTCATCGTCGGGACGATGACCTTCTCGCTTGGCGGAGCGATATCGGCGAAGCCGGCCACCGCACCATCCTGATCGCACCCTGGCTGAGGGTGAGGGGACCGGTCAGCGGCCCGCGCCCTTCCAGAACACTCGCTCCAGCCGCGAGTGATACCCGGTGAACTCGCCATCGCCCGTGTCGTCACGGATCGCCTGGCGCACCATATTGATCTTCGCGTCCATGTCGTCGATGAACGACAGGATGAACGCCTCGACTGTCATCGGCGTCACCGGGGATCCGTACTCGAGGCAGCCGTGGTGGGACAGGATCAGGTGCTGGATCTCAGAGAGCAGCAGCGGCGGAAACGCGTCGATTGTCAGCGCCACATCCCGCACCAGCGTCGATCCCAGCATGATGTGACCGAGCAGCCGACCCTCGCGCGAGTAGCTCGTGGCCACCTCGTAGTCGAGCTCCTGCAGCTTCCCGATGTCGTGCAGGAGCGCCCCCGCCAGGATGACGTCCGCGTTGGCGTTGTACGCCCCTGCGAGCATCTCGCCCACCGCCGCCATCTGGAGCACGTGCTCCAGGAAGCCTGCGCGGTAGGCATGGTGAAGGGTCTGCGCGGCCGGCCACAGGCGTAGTTTTGCCTCGTTCGCGCAGACGATCTTCTCGAGCAACTGCTTGATGAACGGGTTGCCGACGTTCGCAATCAGACCCTGCAGCTCTGCCCACATCTCGTCCACCTCCCGGACGGACGAGATGACGCAGTCTTCCTCGCGAAACCCGTCCTTGCGGTCCTGCTCGGGATGGACGCGCCGGATGTTCTCGACAATGAGCTGCATCCGATCGTTGTAGAGGTTGGCCCTCGCCCTCACCTTCACGAACTCGCCCGCGTCGAATTCTCCCTTCAACCTCTCGACGTCGTCGAACACGCGGCCGACGATGCGACCGGTGGCGTCCTGCAGCATGAGCGACAGAAACTCGCCGTTGCGGCCTGGACGGATGTCCTTCTGCGTGCAGATGAAGAAACCAAGGCCGGAAGAATCTGGAGTGAGCTGGCGAATAGGTGGCAGCATTGGGATCAGCATACCCTGCCTCTACCTCTTCTGGTCGCTCTCTTCGAGCGGTTTACCTCCAGGCATGCCCTTCACGCTCGGGGCGGTCGAACCTTTCGGCGCGGCCGCTCCGACCACCGCGACCCCGGCCAGCACCACGACTGACGCGAGCAGGCTTCGCGCGTCGAACCGTTCGGCGGCGACAAGCACCCCGAGAATCACCGCGATGATCGGGTTGATGTAGGAGGAGAGCGAGATGGTCGAAACCGGGAGGTGCTCGAGCGTGTAGATGTACGCGGAGTAGCCGACGACCGAGCCCGCGAGAACGAGGTAAGCGAAGGCGATCCCGCTTCGGGCGCTGAACGCCAGGCGAGGCCATTCGCCAGCGGCTGTCCCGATCACGGTCAGCACCAGGCCGCCAAACAGCATCTCGAGCGCAGCAGCGCCCAATGCATGTTCGCCCTCCGATTCGCGCCGACGCTCGTAGGCGGAACCGATCGCCCAGGTGATGCACGCCAACTGCAGGGCCACCGCTCCGGCCAGGAAGCCGGCACCGACCGGACCGCCGGCAGACAGGTCGGGCCACACCAGCAGCACGATTCCCGCAAATCCGATCGCGAGGCCCAGCCACGTCCATCCGTGCGGGCGCTCGCCGTTCGGGAGCACCGCCTCGATTCCCACCATCCAGAATGGAGAGGTCGCCAGCAGCACGGCCGCGAGTCCGCTTGGCACCCACTGCTCCGCCCACACCACCAGGCCGTTGCCGCCCACGATGAACAGGAGGCCGACGGTCGCGAGTCGACGCCAGGCGCGGCGGCCGGGCAACCGGTGCCCGCGGGCCAGCTCCACCACCGCGAGCAGGGCGCCGGCCGCGACCCAGCGGAGCCCGGCCATCAGTCCGGGTGGCATCGTCTCGAGACAGATCCGGATGCCGAGATACGTGGTGCCCCAGACCACGCAGATGGCCACCCAGGCGGCATAGGCGAGCGCGGGCGGTGAAGATGCGGGCGGGCGACGAGCGGGAGGCATCGCCGTCAGGTGTGCCAGGAGTTACGCCACGTGGCCGGTCGATGCCACGACGGCAGGGGGATCGTCCGCCACGCGGACGCAGTTACGTCCTGCGCGCTTGGCGCGGTAGAGCGCCTCGTCCGTGCGGGCGATGACTGGCGTGGGGTCGATTTCGTTGGGGCGCGCGCAGGCGACGCCAAAGCTGCTGGTGACCCGGATGACCCGGCCGTTCCACTGGATCTCGAGCTCCGACAACTCGCGGCGCAGTGTCTCGGCCGCCCGATGCGCACCGTCGAGCGGCGTCTCGGGCAGCAGGATCAGGAACTCCTCGCCGCCGTAACGGCACTTCAGGTCACTGGATCGCAACGACGCCCGCATCTTCGCGCCCACCTCGGCGAGCACCGCGTCTCCGCACAGGTGGCCGTAGCGATCGTTGATCGACTTGAAGCGGTCGAGGTCGAACATGATCAGCGCCACCGGCAGTTGCGACCGGCGCGCCCGCATCAGCTCGGACGCCACCACCTCCATCGCGTGCGCCCGGTTGACGCAGCCCGTCAACGAATCGCGGAGGCTGCTTTCGCGGATTTCCTCCAGGAGGTGGACGCTGCGGACGGAGACACCGAGTAGCGCCGCGGCAGCGCCGACGACCAGGCGCCTCGCTGGCGTGAGCGACTGCGCCATCGCAGGCACGCCCAGGGCGCCCTGGCTCATCCCGGCCGCGATCATCGGGAAGCACACCTGGCCCTCGTAATCGATGCCGTCCGGCTTGGCGGACAGCCCCGACTGCGCCAGCGCCTCGAACGCCAGGTCCGTGACGCTCATCCCGCCGCGCCCGGTCTGCACGGTCGTCGGGCCGAGCACGCACTTCCAGTTGCCTTCGGTGCCCGTCACCACCCACCCGTCGTGGCTCCCTGTAATCTCGGGCAGGTAGTGCTGAACAACGTCGCGGATGGCGTCGAGATCGGACGACTGGGTCAGCGCCTGCCAGAAGGTGACCAGGCGCTCGAGCTCGCGCGCGCGTTCTTGCGCCTGGCTGGCGTCGCGGGCAACCGCCGTCGCACGTTCCTGCAACAGCCGCCGTTTTCCCTGGAGGAAGACGAGGAGGGACACCGCCGCGATCACCAGTCCCGGTAGGAGTCCAAGGCGATGCGCGCCTTCGAAGTCCCGTGCCACCTGGAGCACGTTCGCCATCTGCCCTGAAAATGCCACGGACAGCGCGATGAGGAGGCCGACGATGAGGAAGAGTTCTTGGCGACCGACTCGCATAACGGGCACACCGACAGGCACACGTCTCGCTGGTGTGTATCGGGCTGGAGGCAGGGAGGCAGTAGGACAGGAGAAGACGGGGTCGGGGGGCAGGACAGAAGGGTCGGGAGTCGGGACAGAAGGGTCGGGAGTCAGGACAGAAGGGTCGGGAGTCGGGACAGAAGGGTCGGACGTCCGGAGAAGAAGACGGAAAAAGGCCCAGGACATGGACAGGGGGGTGACCTGAGCCATGAGCCCTGGGCCGTTCTTTCCTGGTTCAGCTGCGCTATTCCAGCCGCGTCTTCGCGGCGATGAGCTTGGCCACAACCAGCTTGACGGCGGCGTCGGTGGCCTCGCCGAGCACAGTGCCGCGGAAATTCGATGCGCCAAACTCGATGTTGCCGCCCACGTGATTCGCGGCGCCACCGAGCAGCAAGCCGCTCCGGCTGGACGTGCCGTCGCCCTTGGCGCTGGCCATGATTTCGCCCGTCGAGGTATCAATCATCCGTGCGCTGACGGCCACCGTGGCCTTGCCCTTCTTGGTCCCGACTTCGCCAAGGCCGAACCGACCGCCGCCCCAGCCGCCGCCGCCGATCTTCATCCCCTTGTCCTCCATCCCGAACTTCGTGATGGAGCCGACAATCAGGTACTTCACGCCGAGCGCCTGTCCGATCTTGGCGATTTTGGCCGCGGCGGGATCGGCGCGATCGCTGTTCGAAAAGTTTTGTTCGGCCAGGATGGCGTCGAGGCGCTTGCGCTCGATGACGCGGTAAGAACCGTCCTCCACCAGGCCGTCCACGATCAGGTCGGCGATTCCCTTGCCGATATCCTGGTTTCCCCACCACGCATCGATGGTCCCGAAGTCGAAGTCGAGCAGAGCTACGGTCGGCCGCTTGCTCTGCGCCGCCGCCGGAGCGGCAAACGTCAGAACGACCAGTGCCGCAATCATCCACGGCGCAGGGTTGAATCTTCGCATTGGTTTCCTCCGATGGGCTGGCTGATTCTCGCTTGTAGAGTAGTCTCCTGATTATCGGTCGTCAAGGATCTCGGCTCCAGCGCAAGCCGACGGCGGCGCCGTCCTCATCGCCGCCGTGCTGATCCCTTTTTTCGGCCCGAAGCGGAAACGGCGCGCCCAGGGACGAGACCAACGCCTATAATCTCGCCGTGGACAATCCATCCGCCGATTCGCGCGAGCAGATGTTCGCGCAGTTGTTCGACCGCATCCAGGTAGGGGCCTTCATCGGGATCCTGTCAGACCACGGCGACCGCACCGTGGCCGCCAATGTCCGGCTCCGGCTCATCTTCGGGTACCCGATCGAAACCGACGAGCACACGCTGCTCCCCTTCGATCTCGAGCGCTTCATCGATCCGCTGGCCCGGCCGAACCTGCTCGACCGCCTCCGGCACGATGGCTCGATCACCGACTTCCTGGTCCGCGTCCGCCGCGCGGATCTCGGGCTGATCTGGATCGAGATCACCGGCCACGCCGACACCCGTCCCGACGGAAGCGTCCGCCTCGAGGCGCTCGTTCGCGACGTCAGCGACCGCAAGAAGCTCGACGATCAGACGCGCGACCTGTATCACCAACTTCTCCAGGCGGAGAAGATGGCCTCGCTCGGCCAGACGGTCTCGGGCATCGCGCACGAGTTGAACAACCCGCTTGCCACCATCCTCACCTGGGCCGAGCGGCTGTCGTCCCGGCAGGCGGACGATCAGACGCGCCGGGGCCTCAACGTCATCCTGTCGGAGGCCGAGCGCTCCGCGCGCATCGTTCGCAACCTGCTCACCTTTGCGCGCAAGCGCCACACCACGCGCGCGATGGTGGACATCAACCACATCGTCGAGGAAACGCTGGCGCTGCGATCGTACGAACAGCGGGTAACGAACATCAGCGTCATCTCCGCGCTCGCGGCAGGCCTGCCGCAGGTGTTCGCTGACCCGCACCAACTGCAGCAGGTGCTCCTCAATCTCGTCATCAACGCCGAACAGGCGATGCTCTCGGCCCACGGCCACGGGACGCTCGTCGTCCGCACGTGGCACCGCGGCACGAACGATTCGGTCGTCCTCGAGGTGAACGACGACGGGCCGGGAATACCGGAAGAGGCGCGGACGAAGATCTTCGACCCGTTCTATACGACCAAGGAAGTGGGCAAGGGTACCGGGCTGGGCCTGACCGTCGCCTACGCGATCGTCGAGGAGCACGGCGGGCGAATCTGGATTGGTTCGCCCGACGAAGGGAACGGCGCGTCGTTCTTCGTCGAGCTGCCGACGGGCAACGCGAGCGCAGTGCGCGCGCCGCAGCCTCCGCTGGAGGTCATCGCGCAGAACTTCCCGAAGGGCGCATTGGTGCTGCTGGTGGAGGATGAACCGGCGCTGGCGCAGGCGGTTGGCGACGGGCTGGCCGACGCCGGGTTCGTCGTCGATCGGGCGGGTGATGGAGAGGAGGCCCTGGCGCGCGTCGACGCCAGGACCTACGACGTGATCGTGTGTGACCTGAAGATGCCCCGCGTCGACGGCATGGAGTTCTACCGCGCGATTGCCGCAACGAAACCGTCGCTCGCGCGCCGCGTCATCTTCGTCACCGGCGACGTCATCGGCACCGAGGCTGAACGCTTCCTCGAGGAAACCGGCTGCCGCTGGCTGGCCAAGCCGTTCAGGCTTGCCGACTTGCTGCGGGCCGCGCGAGAGGTCCTCGGGTAGGGCAGGACGTGCGCGCCGGCGTGCATCGGCATGACGACGGTGGAGCCGGACTTCAATCCAACCTGCTCCATCACGCCCGGCAGCGTCGCCTTCGCCATGACCGGGCGCGCGAACGGCAGCACCGACCGCGCCGCCATCGGCACGCGTGGCGTAAGGGCGGTGATGACCGGCGTCGAGTGAACCGGGGCGCCCGTCGGCCGCACTGCCGCGCGAGAGGGATCGAACACCGCGCGCAGCCGCTGAATCGCTCGCGCGTGCAACTGCGACACCCGCGACTCGTTCACGCCCAGCTCCGCGCCAATCTGCTTCATCGTCACCTCGCCGAAGTAGTACAGGCTGACCAGGCGCCGCTCGCGTTCAGGCAGCGCGGCCATCGCGTTGCGGATCCGCTCCTTCACTTCGCTGCGCTCGTAGGCCGAGTCTGGCGATTCGGGCTCGGACGGCACCAGCGCCGCCGGAAGTGAGGTCTCGTCCATGTGACCGCCCGAGGAGAGCGGCGACGTCGATTCGATCGTGGTGATGCGGAGGATCGTCCGGCCGAGGCGCTTCTCGTCCGACCCGACCTTCGCCGCCAGATCCGCCAGCGACGGCTCGTGACCCAGATCGCGCCGCAGCGTTTCGCGAGCGGCTTCCAGCTCGCGGCGCACGCGGCGTACGCCCCGCGGCCATGCCTCGCGCCGCAGCGCGTCGATCATCGCCCCGCGAACGCGCCGCTCGGCAAACGTCTCGAACTTGATGCCGCGGTCCTCGTCGAAGCGACGCGCCGCGTCGATCAGCCCCAGCACGCCGTCCTGCACCAGGTCGCCGAGATCGATCGAATGCGGCATCGACGCCGCGAGGCGCCGCGCGAGGGCTTCAACAAACGGGAGCCCGGCAACGACGCGCTGGCTTTCGGGGACGGAAATCGGTTGGGACTGCATGAGATCTCCTCGACGTTGTCTGCCCTGGGTGCTGGCTTCGGCCACCTGAAGCTGGCTGCCAGCTGTCAGCCACCTGCTGCCGACAGCCCCAGCCATTCGCAATGGCAGTGCCAGAATGGGACACCCATGCCCGAGGAGGAGACAAAAGGTCTCCAGAGTGAACCAAGACTCTATTTTGCAGTTATTTAGAACGAACTGATTGCGGCTCGTCACGCTGCGGGTCGTGCGCGGAAGCGGGCCGGTGCGTCAAATTAGTGACGGACCGGGTCGAGAATAGTACCGATTTTCTGACAGATGAGGCTTGAAGGCAGGCCGATTCCGCACTCCAACTGGTCCGCTGTCTAAGTTCTCCGTAGTTGTCGGTCGGCCGTGCGGTGGTGTCGGCGTACTGACCCCGCCGACGCAACCCAAGCAGTTGGGCTCCGGGCACAGTCCGGCACAAGCCGTAGTGCCTTGTTCTTGACCCTTACTTCACAGGCGCCAGGTCGTTGACCTGGGACCGAATCTGCCTGGCTGTTCCCATCGCCTCGAGCGCGGCGGCCACCACCTGGGCGGCCCTGGAGCGGTTCTTGTCCTGATCGCACTTGGCTTCGAGCAACTCCGCGTGCGAAAGGATGATGCCAAGCTCGTTGTTCAGGCGATGGAACAACTCGCTCAAGTCTTTGTTATTGTGTTGGTTAACGGATTCTGACACGGCATCCTTCCGCGACACGCCGCACTCTGTTCGCCTTTTGTATCGGAACAGCTACTCCGGGACTGTAGGAGACGGGTCAATAATCCGCTTTCGTAGCTTGCCGAGCTGTGTCAATATGTTGGCGCTCAACTAAATGGCTGATACGACTAAACATCTGTTGATTGTCGAGGACGAGGCGGCGCTCAGGGAAGTGGTGGCCGAGCGCCTGGCGGATCAAGGCTACGATGTCGTCCAGGCGGCCAACGGCGAAGAGGCGGTCGACCGTCTGGCCGAGTTCGCTTTTGACATCGTGGTTACGGATCTGCGCCTGCCGGGGATCGACGGTGGCAAGGTTCTCGAGGCTGCAATCACCCGCTATCCCGACATTATCGGCATCGTGGTGACGGGCTACGGAACAGTGAAGGACGCGGTGGCGGCGATCAAGCGCGGCGCGACCGACTTCGTCACCAAGCCGTTCCAGTTCGACGAACTGCTGCACGTGCTCGACTCGGCGCTCGAACAGCGGCGGTTGAAATCGGAGAACGCCTACCTCCGGTCGCAGCTCGAGCGGCGCTATAGCTTCGAGGGGATCGTGGGCCGGTCCCGCCCGATGCGCGATCTCTTTCAGTTGCTCGAGACCGTGTCGGTGACCAACAGCACAATTCTCGTCTCGGGCGAGACGGGCACCGGCAAAGAGCTCGTGGCGCGCGCGATTCATCACAACAGCCCGCGGCGCGGGAACCAGTTCGTGGCGATCAACTGCAGCGCGATTCCCGAGACGCTGCTCGAGGCGGAGTTGTTCGGCCACGTGCGGGGCGCGTTCACGGGCGCGGTGGGCAATCGCGTGGGCCGGTTCGAGCAGGCGCACAAGGGCACGCTCCTCCTCGACGAGGTCGGGACCATGAGCGGGCCGTTGCAGATGAAGCTGCTTCGCGCGCTGCAGGAGCGCGAGGTCGAGCGCGTCGGCGATTCGCGGACGATCAAAGTGGACGTGCGGGTGATCGCGGCGACCAACAGCGACCTCGCGAAGCTCGTCGCCGCGGGGAAGTTCCGCGAAGATCTCTACTACCGGCTGAACGTCATCCCGGTGCGGCTGCCGCCGCTGCGCGATCGCAGGGAAGATATCCCGCTGCTCGTGCAACACTTCCTCGATCGGTTTTGCCGGGAACTCGGCCCTCCGAGACCGACGATGACCGTGTCGCAGCAGGCGATGAGACGGCTGATGGCCTATGAGTGGCCCGGAAACGTGCGACAGCTGGAGAACGCGCTCGAGCGCGCGGTGGCGCTGAGCGCGGGGCGGACGCAGATCGAGCTCGCGGATCTTCCGCCGGACCTGCAGGAGCTTCCGGACGCGCCATCCTCGGGGGTATTTTCGCTACCCGAGGACGGGATCGATTTCCACGAGTACGTCGGCAGCGTGGAGCGCGAGCTGATTCGCCAGTCGCTGGAGCGGACGGGCGGCAACAAGGGCCGGGCGGCGCTGTTGCTGAACCTGAAGCGCACCACGCTGGTGGAGAAGCTGAAGCGGATGACGAAGAATTAGAGGACCCCTATGCCACCCCGTTTCACCTTCTGGACGATCATCATCGACGGGCAGCCGACAGCGTTTCGCGCGGCGGAGCGCGAGGAGCTGTTGCCGACGCTGAACCAGTTGAAGACGAAGAACCCGGGCGCCGAGCTGAAGTGGTTCGCGCGCGGTCGCGTATGGGAGTCGCCCGAAGAGTCACGGGGCGTCCGTTCTGAAGGCGAGACGGCGGCGCCCGACGCAGTGCTGAAGGAGCGCCGTGCGCGCGACTGGCGGCCAGGTGGCGAGCACAAGGACCCGCGCGAGAAGTTCAAGAAAGAGACGTTTCAGGCCCGCAAGCGCCGCGACAAGAAGGCGGCGAACCTCGCGCGCGAAACCGCGGGCGTCCCCCCGATGGACCACGGCGACCAGCCGCAGGGCGGCGATGACGCGGCCCGTGGCCATCACGACATGGCGGGGGCTGGATCCGACGCGGCGCAGCCCTTCAGACCCGCGGACGACCCGGCCAGCGGCTCACTCGGTCGGGACGAGGTGCGCGGACCCGGTGATGGAGATGCAGATATGACCCGGAACGGACGGGACGAGGCGCGGGGTCCAGCGGGCGACCGCCCGCAAGGCGGCGGCTTCGGGCCACGAAAGCCTTACGGTGATCGCCCGCAGGGTGGCGGATCCGGCTACGGCGGAGGCCGCGGACCGACCGACCGCCCGCAAGGCGGCGGCTTCGGGCCGCGAAAGCCTTACGGCGACCGGCCGCAGGGTGGCGGTTCCGGCTACGGCGGTGGCCGCGGGCCGGCCGACCGCCCGCAAGGCGGCGGCTTCGGGCCACGAAAGCCTTACGGCGACCGGCCGCAGGGCGGCGGTTCCGGGCCGCGAAAACCTTACGGCGACCGCCCGCAGGGCGGCGGTTCCGGGCCGCGAAAACCTTACGGTGATCGGCCGCAGGGTGGCGGATCCGGCTACGGCGG